>JAJYZD010000215.1 GCA_021800315.1 Bacillota bacterium
TGGAGGACTCTGCGGATGGCGGGGGCGACGTGTAAGCGTCCTGCCTTATGCCATTCCGCTAAGACTCCCTCCCTCTGCGTAATTAGTGGCCTATGCTAAGGTTTGCTTACGTTGCTAGGAACGGTTTCTGGCTGCTCTCGGTCCACCGGCAGGGGAGGACGCCCTCGAATGGCTGAATCGGACCCGGCCCGTCCTTCTGCTCGACACCTTCGAGGAGATGTTGGACCTCTCCCGCTGGTTGCAGGAGGAGTTCCTGGCGGGCCTGGCCACGGTGGTCCGTGTGGCGGTGGCCGGACGTCACCCCCTGGGAAGGATATGGTCTCCGGGTTCCCCATGGCAGCGTCTACTCCGTTCCTTGCCCCTGCAGGGCTTTGCATCCGGGGAGAGTCGTGAGTACCTGAGTCGCCGGGGTTTGGAAGATCCCGCACTTCGGGACAGGGTGGTCCGAACCGTGGGTGGAAGCCCCCTGGCTCTCTCCCTGGCGGCGGACATGGTCCTTCAGTACGCATGGCAAGGCCCGCAGTCCGCCGGTTTTCCGAGGGATCTCGCCGCTGTTCCCGCCTGGCACCTGGTCGTCCGCTCCCTGGTGGAGGAATTTTTGCGCGAAGCGAAGGACCCGGCTCTGCGACGCCTTTTGGAGGCAGCGGCCGTGGTCCGCCGGTTTGACCAGGATCTGCTGGCCGCGTTGGTCGGGGAAGATGTCAAGGGGTTGAAACTGACCGCCGACTTCCGGCGTCTCGTTTCCCTGTCAGCCGTTCACCCCGCTGAACACGGCCTCGTCCTCCACGACGAGGTGCGCCGTTTTGTGGCTGAGGACTTGCGCTGGCGCTCGCCAGAACAGTACACCGAGTTGCATCTCCGGGCTGTGGCTTATTATCGGCGCCTCACCCGTGCCGCAGGTCTGAGTGAGCGGGGTTGGTTGGTGGCGGAATGCCTATTCCTCTTGAACCAGGGTTTGATCCAGGCCCTCTTGTTCCAGGATGAGCCGGAACAGATTTACGTCACCACGGCCGCACCCCGGGAAGAGGATGTGCTGTGCCGCATATGGTCGGAATGGTATGAACAGATCCTCGGGAGCCATCCGCCTCCCGAACTCGAAGTCCATTTGCGATGCGCCCTAACCCATCCGGCCAGCCGCCTCCGGGTGGCCCGCGACCGCAACGGGGTCGCTCTCGGTTTTACGGTGACCATCCCCGTCTGCCGCGACAGCCTGGACCTGCTGAAGGCCAGTCCTGTCACCGCTTCGCTGATGGAGGCACGCTTCAGCGCGGATGACCTGACGGCCCTTCCCGTGACGGCATCGGAAACCACGCTCTTCCATTTCCGCTACGTGGTGGAGGGAAGTAAAATGAGGGAAGCGGCCCGTTCCGCTATGATCCGCGACCTGTTCGCCTTGTTCATCGGTGAAGGCACCTACTTTGTTTCCACCCCGTTTTCTCATTACAAAAAAGTGGTGGGGCTCCTGGGCTTTCGCCATCTTCCCGCAGCGCGCAACTGGGCGAATGGGCCGGTCTCTCCCATCGAGCACTACGAACTGAACCTGTCCCGTATCGGCTTCGATGCCTGGTACGGGGATTTACTGCACCGTTGCAGACCGGCAGGCGGCGAAGATTCTCGGCTTGGAAGTACCGCGTCCGCCGGACTGGCGATGTCAGCGCCGATCGGCCGCCGTCCATTTGGAGGGGTTGTCTTTTGAACGTCCACCCCACCCTATCCACCGTTGCGCATTCCCGCAGAGGACATCTGCTGATCCTTCTCTTTGCCGGTGCGGGCACGGTCTTCGACGGGGCCAACTTCGCGATCCTGCTTCTTTTCCTGGCCCCCCTGGCCCAATATTTCAAGACATCCCTGCTGGCCCTGGCCGTCCTCCAGGCCGTGAGTTACCTGGCCGGCATCGCCGATGGTTTTGTCTTCGGCATAATCGCCGACCGCTGGGGCCGCCGGGCGGGTCTGACCCTTACCGTGGCGGCCTACAGTCTCTTCGGCCTGGCTTCGGCCTTCAGCCCCGATTTCGCCGCCCTCTTCCTGTTGCGGGTTCTGACCGGACTGGGCATCGGCGGCGAGACCGGGATCGCCTACGCCTACCTCAACGAAGCGCGGGGCACCAGCCGCCGGGGGGCTTACTCAGGCCTCCTGCAGGGCATGTTTCCCCTGGGTTCCTTTCTGGCCACCTTTCTCTTCGTCACCACATCCCACTGGTACGGCGCGGAGGCCTGGCGGTACGCCTTCGCTTACCTGGGCGGGGCGGCCGTCCTCGCCGCCCTGATCCGTCTCTTGTTGCCCGAATCCGGGCCGTGGTTGGAATACCGGCGCGCACGCCGGGAAAATCGGGTATCCGCGCCTTCCGAGCTGGGTGTCCTGTTCGGCCCGGACCGGCGGCGTCCGACCCTTCTCCTGGCCGGCCTGATGACCTTCGGTTTCCTGGGCTCGACCGCCGTAACCACCTACGCTCCCGCCGTATGGCTTACCGTCTACCGGGTGAACGTGGCCACCATCGGGGACCTTGGTTACCTGGGCACCCTGAGCATCTTCCCTTCCTTTGTCCTCTTCGGCGTCCTTTCAGATCTTTGGGGACGGCGCAGGGCGTTTATCGCCTCCGCCGCCGTGGGAACGGCCGGCTACGCCTTCTACGCCTGGCTCGTCGCCACCGGGGCCGACCGGGTCAGCCGGACCGCGCCCCTAGGATCCCCCGCTTTCGCGGCCTATATGTGGATGCTTTTCGCCGCCGGTTACCTAGGCATCCAGGGAGTCTGGATGGCCGAGATCCTTCCCACCGGCGTCCGGGCCACCGGCATAAACTTATCCTATTACCTGGGGCGGGGCCTGGGCGGAGGCCTGGCCCCGCTGGCCGCCCTGGCCCTGACCCACCTGCTGGCTTTGGACCTTCGGTGGGCCGTAGTCGCCGGCCTGCTGGGAACTCTGGGGGCCGCCGTCTTCGCCGTCTTTCTGCCCGAAACCAGGAACGTACCCTTGAACCCGGCCCCGCACCTAACGGAGGCCGTGGAAGCCGAGTAGCCGCCCGCCGCTGTTTCAAGGCCTGACGCAGGATATGTTAATTATGGAAGGTATCAGCCTTCATAAAACCGGCTCCCCCTGGAGCCGGTTTTTCGTATCCGTTCTGCGGAGGAACGCTATGGGAACGGTCCCCGGTGTATGCTTTCCCCACAGGCTTGCGGGAATCCGCGTCGGGGGAAGACTCGCCCCGGCGGGCGGAGGTGGGAGCGGTGGACGGAAGGAAGCGGAAAGGGAGCACGGAGTTATTCACGGTCCGTCTCTGGCGGGAGACGGTGAACGGCGACCGTCAGGAAACGCGCGGGCAGGTCCGCCACGTGGTCAGCGGCGAGGCCCGCTATTTTCGCGACTGGACCGTTCTGGAGGATTTCCTGCAGAGCATGCTGTCGCACGGGCGGGGGAGGGTCAAGCCTCCGGGAACGGGTTGAGGTCTTCGGCCGCCCGGCGGGGGTCTTTCCACGGGTAGGGGAGCCCTGGGGGGCGAAAAAACGGTATTCCCGCAGGAAAACCGTGATTCTCCCCCCGGGGTGGAATAAATTTTTCTTTTCGCTCCCCGGGGAACGCTTGGGGAACGCTTCGTGCTGTATGCTCAATCTGGACTGTTTTGCCATTTATGTTTTTGAGCCTGGCCCCGGTCGGTTGCAAATAGTCTGACAACCTGTAAGCGGATTTACGGAAAGGGGATGGAAAAGCGCATGCAATGGTTATGGCGGCTCCGGCACAGCAAAACGGGGAGGAAAGGGCTGGCCCTGCTGATGGCAATCGCCATCGTCCTATTCTCCCTGGCGGGGATCTTCGGGCTGGCCGCCCCGGCGGCGGCGCAGGGGACGGTTTCCAACTGGACTACGGTGGGGCAGCCGGCGCCCGGGGTGCCCCAAAGCCTGCTGGCGGTGGGCTCCGACGTCTACGTCGGAGGGGCGTCTGGTAACGTGTGGTGGTGGAACGGAAGCACCTGGAGCGAGTTGGGGCAGTTGAGAACTGCTGATGGCGCAAGCGCGGTCACGGCCCTGGACAGCGTGGGCGGCGAGGTCTACGCCGGCACCCTCGGCGGTTTGGTGTGGGTCTGGGACGGGACGGGCTGGTCAGAGCTACCACAACCTGGCGGGGCGTCGGATGTGACCGCCATGACCACCGTGGCCGGCGAGGTGTACATCGGCTGGATAAACACTTCCGGCGTGTATGCCTGGAACGGGGCAACCCTGACCCCGGTGTACAGCGTGGGCACCCAATATTCATCTCCCTACGGTACGTTGTCCCTGCTCACGGTGGGCCAGGACGTCTACGCGGGGGAGGTAGGAAGCGGCATCAACCAAATCTGGTGGTGGAACGGCGCCACCTGGAGCCAGGTGGACTCAGGCAACCTGGGCAGCGCACCGCAGAGCCTGGCCATGGTCGCGGGCCAGGTCTACGCGGGCGGCTCCGCGGGCGGGGTGTGGGGCTGGAACGGCACGGGCTGGGGGGAACCCGGCCCGGCTGTCGGACTTGAGCCTTTTGGGCCGGTGACCGGCCTGGTGCCCGGCAGCGGTGCCGGCACGGTGTACGCCGGCACCGAGGGCGGGGGGGTGTACTATTACGGCGGCAGCGCCTGGTCCTATGTGGCAGATCTTGGCGGCAACTCCTCGACCGGGTGGGTGGTCGGCCTGAGTGAGGGCAGCACCGGCCTTTACGCCGCCACCCGGGCGGGACTCCTGCTGTGGAACGGCAGTGCCTGGGTGCCGCAGCTGGCGACCGGGGAGCTTCCCACCAGCAACAAGGAGGTGGTGCTGCCCGAAAGCGGTGCGGTGTATGCCGGCACCCAAGGCAGCGGCGTGTGGTCCCGGAACGACACCGCGTGGTCGCAGCTTGGCACTTTGTGGGGCAACGCAGGGCCCAACGCGGCCAGCGTCAACGCCCTCACGACCTCGTCCGACGGCCTTTTGGCCGGGACTGACGGGAAAAGCGGCGACGCGGTCGAAGCGTGGAACGGCAACAATTGGTCAGAACCGGGGACCGGCTTTCCCGCCAACGCGAACGCTGCGGTCCTGTCCTTCACCACGGTGGGCGGCTGGGTATACGCCGGCACCCAGGGGGACGGGGTCTGGGGCCTGAATGTCCAAGGCGGGGGCACCGCCTGGTCCCAGGTGGGGGCTGCAAGCTGGCCTTCCCCCACTGCGCCAAATACAAATCCGGCCAACGCCCTGGTCAGCGTGGACGGGGCGGTGTACGCCGCCGTCGGCAGCGCCGCCGGTGAGGTGTGGTTCTGGAACGGGGCCGCCTGGAGCCAGGCGGGTAACCTGGGGTCGGTGACAAGTGCCCTGGCGGTCTGGAACGGCCAGGTCTATGTCGGCACGCCCAATGGCGGCGTGTACGCCTGGAACGGCGCGACCTGGGGCCACCTGGCGGGTCTCGACGCGGCTGTGGGCAGTGACGACGTCCTCAGCCTGGCCGCAGTGGACAACCAGCTCCTCGCCGGCACCGGCGGAGAGGGCGGAGGAGGCGGCGTGGCGGTGTGGAACGGCGCGGGCTGGGTTCAGGTCGGAGGCGGAGCGGGGCCGCGGCAGGCTGCTCCCTACAGCCTGGCGGCCTTGAACGGCACCCTTTACGAGGGAGGGGCCAACTCCGTGTGGAGCATGCCCTTGCCCCAGCTCAGTTCCCTGTCGCCCACCTCGGGGGCCGCGGGCACGACGCTCACGGCCACGGGCACGGGTTTCGGCAGCGTGCCGGGGGCGGTGTACTTCTACCAGGCGTCGGCTCCGGCCAATCCGCCGGTGGTGCAGCCGGGCAGCGTCTCCAATTGGTCGGACACCAGCCTGAGCGTTGCGGTGCCGAACACCATACCCCCCGGCCTGGTCTATGTCCGGGTGTACAACACGGCCACGGGCCTTTTGAGCAATCACCAGGCCTTCACCATGGGCCAGCCGATACCCAGCGGCGGCAGCATCGCCTTTGCCCCCAGCCCGGTGGCGTCGGCGGGAAGCCTGAGCGCGGGGGCGTCGGTGACGGTGCTGGCTACGATCGATGACAGCAGCGGTGATCCGGTGCCCAATGCCGAGGTGTGGGCCTCCTTCGCGCCGGCCGCAGGTGACAACGCCACGGCGGCGGTGAACGGCACAGTCCTCAGTTCCACCCCGACCATGCTGCTGGCGGACTCCAGCGGGCAGATAGGCATAACCTACACCGCGGCCAACCCGCTGCCTACTAGTGGCACGGATATAATCACCTTAGGCAACGCGGCCTCCGGTGCGACCATCAGCGCCACCGACAGCTACAGCTACCAGACGACGGCGCCGCCCACTGTGGGGGTGTCGGTGAGCGCCAGTCCCACCAGCATACCGGCCGACGGCACCAGCACCTCGACCATCAGCGCTACGGTGACGGTCAACGGCAGTCCTGTGTCTGCGGGCACCACGGTATACTTCAGC
>JAJYZD010000216.1 GCA_021800315.1 Bacillota bacterium
CAAAAGAAAGGCCGCGGCGCACCATTTCGTCTGCATACTCAATGAAATTCGCAAATCGAAATGCCAATTCCTGAAAAGTGTCGATTCCCGCTTCACGCAGGTCGTATGCACAGCCACCGTTGGTCGGTCTCCAAAATGGGGTATTCCGGTAAGCGTACTCTTGACCATCGCACGAAACACGAAATGCCACTTCAAGGGGTTGCTTATAGTTCATACATTGAGTAATTTGCGACGTTAACGGATCGTTAACCATATTCCCACGCAGTAACCTGACATCTAACCCCAATAACTCTATCAGGGCCAAAAACATTGCATACTCACATACGTCTGCAGGTCCAACTTGGTGGCCAAACTCAATTACTAAACCATCTTTCAAGCTCTTTTCAATTATTGTCCTGTAATATGTTTTACGACCATGCAGGAATTGCCACGTGGAGTAAACCGGGCCAACGCAATTGCCTATATCATACTTAACTAGCGGATGATCAGGGTCTACAGTTGCCAGGTTATGATAATCGCCACCCGTACGAATGCCGGAAGTTATAACGCCACTTTTTATCAGGTTCTCAACATACTCACCCGGCTCAATACCGAGTTCCTCAACATAAGGGGTCGATCCAGCAAAATAAGGATTGCCGCTTACCCAGAGTCTTTCCCTAAACATTCGTTCATAAGAACCCCGGGTAAACGGGTACTTGCCAGGTAATCCAATATCTTTTTCATAATTCAAGTGAGCGACATCTTCGGGTGTATATACTTCTCTTACTTCTATACCTGATTGAGTTTTTTTATCCCCTTTTAAATAGCGGTCCTGAATAGCCATGCTTTTACTCCTTCCGTAGTTTCGTTGCCAGTAAAGTCTGCAATCGTGCTATTTCTGATGATAATAGCTGGCGCGCTGTAACCAATTCTTCCATTTTTCTTTCTACCCTCTGGCAATTATTTTGCAGTATGGCTATCGATTGTTCCACAACTTTCCGTTCTGTTGGATCTTGACGGTAGACTTCAACTAATTCCCTGATTTCTTTTAGCGAAAGTCCCAGCGATTTAGCTCGACGAATAAGCCGTAACCTGTACAAATCTTCCGGATTATACCGGCGCTGAATGTAAGGACTTCGTTCAAGCTGGTTAAGAAGACCCTGTTCCTCATAATACCTTATCGTACTGGTAGTGACACCCGCTAATCGTGCCAATTCACCAATACTAATAGTTTCCGTTTTTTCGTCGATCTTTGAGTCCCCCTCTTTCGGTTATGGCATAACAGGGAAAACGTACTTGAAATGTATTTTATTGGGTAAAAGAGAAAAATTGTTATGCATGCGACCACACGGATTAATGATTAAAGTTAACTTTAACTTAAACTATAGGGGAGAAATCAGGATTTGTCAAGGGCTGCAGCGTAATTTTTTCAGGAGACTAAAAAAGGGTGTACTGGTTAAGTAAGGCGCATATCTATCCGGGTTCGCCCCGGCTGCCGGCCATGCCTTCCGTCCGGACCGTATCAGATCCGGTACGTGTCGGCCACGGCCCGGAACCGTTCTACCACGCCGACCAACTCGCCGGTCACCGAACCGATAGCTTCGGCCGCGGCCGCGGTCTCTTCGGCCACACGGGCGATGGAACGCACGTTTTCCACGACATGGGAAGCCGTTTCGACCTGTTCCTTCAGCCGGGCGCCGCCCTCGCGGGCCATCTCCAGGGAAGCCTGGGCCTTGGACCTGATCAGGTCAAAGGAGGACTCGAAGCGCCGCAGCCCCTCGACGCCCTCCTGAACCGCCTTTTGGGCGTCGGTAACGCCCCGGCGGACACCCTCGATAATCTCCTCTATGGCGGTCGTGGACTGCCTGGCGCCTTCGGCCAACCTGTTGACCTGGGCCGCCACCACCCCGAAGCCGCGGCCGCGGTCGCCGGCCCTGGCCGCTTCGATAGCCGCGGAAAAGGCCAGAAAATTGGTTTGTCCGGACAGGGCGCCGATCAATCCAACCGTCTCACCTATCCGGCCAGCCGCATCTTCCACGTCCTGAAGCTGGATCCGGATCTTTTCGATCATTTCCCGGGCGGACGCAATCTTTCCCGCGCCCGCGAGAGCCAGGGCCCCGGTGTCCCTGGCCAGTGCCTGCGCCGAGTCCGACTTGCCGGTGCTGTGTTTGTTGCCGCCTTCGTAGGTCTCCACCAGGTCGACGATCTCCTTGATTCCGCCGGCCTGCGCCCGGCCGCCCGCGACGACCTGCTCGATTCCCCGCCTTATCTGTTCGGCGTCCTTTTCCAAGACACCCATACTGCGCACTATTTCGCCCAGATGCTTGATCATACCTTTGCAGACCTTGCGCACGTCGTCGTACAGCCGGCCGAATTCCCCGGGGGCCTGGACGGGGTCCAGGCCCTCCGTGAGGTCACCCTGCCCTATCCGGGCGGTGACCCGGTTCAGACGGGTGAACAACGGAGTGGTAAACCGGTAGATCCAATAGGCCGCGCCGAACGCGGCCACCGTCAGCACCACGGCGGCGGTGACCGCAGCCAGCTGCCCGAACGGTGCGACCAGGACGGCCGTGCCCGCCACCACCAGGGCCGCACCCGCCAGACAAACCCGGTATCGCCTCAAGGTCATACTTCGTTGCCACCTGCCTCATCATAAGTAAAAATGACCAAAACCTTCTTAAAACGTTCGGAGAGCGCCGTCAACTCCTGAAGATTGGCCGTGGTCTCCTCTGCTGTCGCCATGGCTTCCTCGGTGATTTCCGTGATTCTTTCGACCATGCTCACCATCCCACCGGTAGCGGCCGCCTGCTCGTGGCAGGCCCGGGCCAACTCCCCGGCCGTCGCGGCGTTACGTCCGGCCAAATCCCTGATCCCGGCAAAGGACTTCCCCACATCCCCGGCCAGTTGCCCGCTGGTCTCCACCGTTTCCACGGTCCGGCCCGTGGCGGTTTCAATCCCGTTTACCGTCTTCCGGATCAGGGAGGCGGCAACGGCCGCCCCTTCGGCCAGTCGCCCCACTTCATCCGCCACCACGGCGAAGCCGCGGCCCAATTCCCCGGCGCGCGCCGCCTCCACGGCCGCGTTCAGCGCCAACAGGTTGGTCTCGCCGGCAATACCACTCACCGTCTCCACGATCTGCTCGATCCGGGACGACATTTCCCTTAGACTTTCAATCCTGGCGGATACGGAGTGGATGCCCCGGATGAGCGCTTCCACGGCCTGTTCTCCCTGGCCGGCAGCCAGGTCGCTCTCCAGGGCGGCCGAAGCCGCCTGTTCCGCCCCCTGGGCGGCATCCCTGGCTTGGACCGCCAGTTTTTCGATCCCTCCCAGCATCTCCTGCACCATACCGGCCTGGTTCTGGCTGGCCTGGCTGACCTGCTCGGCGACGGCGGTCACCTGGGCCCCGGTTTCCTCGAGCACCGCTGTGTTCATCTTAATAGTGCGCAGGTATTCGATCATGCGCAACTCCATCCGGTTCAAGCCGGTCTTCAGTTCCTCGAGGTCGGGACGCCGGAAAGTTCCGGCGGTGCAAATCAGGTTCCCTTTTATGGACTCCTGCGTCGTTCTCAAAAGACGCCCGATTTCTCCCATTACACCCCGCACGAGGACAAAGGCCAGAGTAACCGCCGCCGCCAGGCCCGCCAGGGCAAACAGGTACTCACCCGGGGCGCCGGGCGCCACCACCCGGCCGGCCACCGCACCCGCCCCGGCCACCAGACAGACAATGCCGGCCACCGAGGCCAGATAAACCCGCAATGCGCCAACCCCCTTCCGGCGGCCGACAGCGGCGAAGAAACATCAAGCGGCCCCGTGTTTAGATTTATATCGGCAGGAATTCACTGAATTTTAGCCTTATACCGCATCAGATCACCTATTTTTTTACCGGTAAAAACCCCGCGCCGGTTATACGCCGCCCGGACGGGGTCGCCGGGGCCGAAACGGTGGCGGACCTGAACGGGTTTTGACCAGGTTGCGGTCCAAAGACGTGCACATCAACCGTTTAAACCCCTATTTCCCGGCGCCGGACCACCAGTCCGCCAACCGTACCGGGGCACAGGGGCTTTTCCGGCCTCGCGGTCCGCGGACCCGGGCCATGGAACCTGGTGGTGGATGATTTCATCGGCATACTGGATTCCGGGGCGGCGCCACAACCCGGCGCGGAAACAGGATCGCCCTGTGCGTCAAAAGCCCAACGGGAGGCCCGCGTTCCAACCGGCCATTATGATTTGATCGCGGCCTAAATCCTTTGCCCTGTATAAGGCATTGTCAGCCCGCTTCAGCAAAGAATCGAGCAGTTCTTCCGCGGGTCCCTTTCCACCATCCTCCGGAGAGTAGCACACCAAACCGATGCTGGTGGTAACATGAAGACAACAACCGCCGGCCCAGAAAGGATGCATCCGTATCATATCACCTATTTTTTGGGCCAGCGACAACCCTTGCGAGCGGCCACACATGGGACAGTAAACAATGAATTCTTCTCCGCCGAACCGGGAGATTATATCGGATTGACGCAAGTTTTCCTTGATCAGTTTAGCCACTTCACGCAGCACTTCATCGCCGGCGAGGTGGCCGTACGTGTCATTTATTTTTTTGAATTCATCCAGATCCAAAACCATCAGGGTAAAGGACTTTTTGTATCGCCGAGCGACATTTATCTCGTTTACTAAATACTCGAATAGGAACCGTTTATTGTAACAGCCCGTAAGGTCATCAGTGATTGCCATATCGGATAGCTTTTTATTAACCTCGGAGAGTTCCTTTTGCACACTCAGCAGTTCGCCATTTTGCCGATGCAGAATCGCATTCTTTTCCTTAACCTCCTCAATCAGACTTCGCAGATGGGTGACATCGTTAAATGTCACCACCCTACCCAGACACTTCCGCCTGGAATCCAAAACAGGAGAAATGTTAACGACAATATCCGATTCCCTTTCTTCCTTGATGATTATTCTTCCCCCGTGCCCCCTGTTACCGGGTATAATACTCAGGCAGTCCAAACTGTTCCCCGAACCACACGAAGCATACCGCACCATGGACCCCTTGATATCAACAGCCTTACCGGCCCTTAACCTTATGTATTTTGCCGCGCTATCATTCAAATCCAGAACAACATCATTATTGTCCACCACAATCATTGCCGTGAGCATACTGTCAACCACTTCCTGCCTCGCAATGGTGATAATATTAAAGAGATCGTATCTTTGTATGGCAATCACAAAGCAAATCGCAGAAAGAAAAATCCCCAGGGATGTCAAGCCCGGGACAACACCGAAAGCAGGATAAAACACCACATTGATTAGCAAGTCCAGAATAGAGAAGAAAACCACCAAGACAAGACCAAGCAAGCAGAGTTGCAGTTGTCTCCTTAACCCTTTTTCCGCCGTCCTCTCCGTCGCTCTGAGTATATAAACTATTGAGGCAAATACATAAAACATACTTGAGGCGATGAACACCCAGAAAAAGGGACCATAAGTCCTCACAACCCACTGTCCGTCAACGGGCTGGGCAAACAACAAATGCCACGGGTTTGTGGTCATCAGGATAATTCCTATCAGAGCCGGAAGCGCCCACATATAAGTAGATATCCTGTGGAAACCTTGGAACTGCCTGGTCAATACCAGGGAAAACATCAGCCACCCAAATGATAATGAAGCAAGGGCATAAAATCCAGCTAAAACAAAGAACCACTGGAGTTCAACATTCCCGGTTACGTGTGTTAGAAAATTGGCTAACGGCCACAGCATCATCGAAAAATGAAAGAATAGGTAGCTCTTGTATAATGTTGTGATGTTATTAAGCGTGGCTATCAGGTATATGTAAATTGCCAACAGCAAGACAAACAGTCCCAGGTCTGTCAAGTCAAACGCCGCCAATTTACCATCTCCCGGCCGACCGGGCAGGACTGCCCAGAGTTTATCCCTCTATAACGATTTATCGGCAAATACCGGGAGAACTTGACCCGCCTATTCGAGAAACTCTGTCCAATCACCGTCCCCAGGCACGAGAACCTGTTCCGCGAGGTTTTCCCTTTCGAGATAGGACGCCAATTCGCGGCGGGTCAACAGGCAGTGGTTAAACGCTTCCATGTGTACCACCATCACCCTGCTCCGCGGCGCCTTCCGGCAGACCCGGCCCACGTCTTCGGCGGTCATGGTTATCGGACCCCCGCTGACAAACCGGGCCGCGCCGGCAAAGACGACCACAACCCCGGGCCGGTAGGCCTCCAGGACGCCTTCCACTTCCGGACACCAGACGGTATCCCCGGCGATGTAGACCAAAGGCGCCAGCGGCGCCTTGATGACATAGCCCGACACCGGCCCCATCAGGCGCATCACGAGTCCCTGCCCGTGCCGACCCCCGGTACGGAAGAAATCGATGCCGTTCCAGGAGCAGGCCGTATGGAC
>JAJYZD010000217.1 GCA_021800315.1 Bacillota bacterium
CTGCCTCTCCTGCGCTGAACATCTTTTCCATGATGGTCAATTATATCGGAAAATAGGCCACCGGTCAATACCTACACATATTACTGATTGACAAATACACTTGCTGCTACGAACCCCGGGGAGGGGCAGGGTATCTCCGCCCTTTTGGTACATAAGACGCAACCGGTAACTAATTGACATCATGGATGTTCCTGTGGTAAAGTGGTGTCATCAAATATATCAAGGGGGTAGCATTCTTTTGGCATTCGAAACTTACGTCCCTCGCAGGAGGAATGGAAGACCTGCAGGAGCTTCCAGGAACAAGAAGCTTCCGGCCATCAGGCTTTCCAAAAACAGTCTGGTTATCAACAAATGGGCGAGAGAATTCTTTCGGGCCGCGAACATCGAACTGGCTTTTGATCCGGAGACAAGCACTATCCGGATAGGCCCTGGTGGAACAGTCAGGATTAAGAACTCCAAGGTTTACGCCAGAGGCTTTTTTAAGGCATTCGGGATCACTTCGGCGGGCTGGTTCCAGGTTGAACTGGTCGACGGTCACCTGTTAGCGAAGCTTTCCTAAGTCACCCACCCCCGGTACAGGTCCGGGGGAGTCACGGACAATTTTCCCAAAAAACCTTACGGAAAGATCCATGTTACCGATTAATCCAGGCACGGCATAGCCTGGGGTTTGCGGGGCTTTGGGGCAGCTCAGGGCCCTCTTTCATTTGATAGGGGGGAATCCTGTGCGGACAACCCGGTGTTCTTTCTTGATCGTATTTACGGCCCCTGCCCGGTCAGGATGCGCTCCGCCCGGCACCCGCGTCGCATCCTCCCCGCTGGTTCCCCAGGCTTACACCGTGGTTGGGCCCAAGGCCGGACTCACTCCGTATACGGCAGCGGACCGGGTAGGCGGCGTCCGCCCTGAACCAGCCGGCAGAAAGCCCGACGAGCCGTGTCACCGGCGGGGCGAAGCCCGGCAGACGGTCGCCGCCCCGGCAACCCGTCCCCGGGGAATCCTTCGCCGGGCCGGCCCGGACTCAACCGGCCGCCTCCCGCACACTCTCCTCCAGGATGTCCAGCATGACCGCCAGGTCAGCCAGGCTGGTCGCCAGGGGTGGCATGAACACCACCACGTCATCCAGGGGGCGGATGATCATGCCCTTTTGACGGGCTGTCCGGCATACCCGGGCGCCGTACCGGGCCGAAGCCGGAAAAGCCGTCCCGGTCTCCTTGTCCGCCACCAGTTCGATACCGGTCATGAAGCCTCTGCGCCTTATATCGCCTACCTGCGGCAGGGCGGTGAAACGGGCCAGACGTTCACTTAAATAGGCCATTTTGGGCTGCATACCGGCCAGGGTGTCTTCCTGTTCGAATACTTCCAGACTGGCCAGGGCGGCGGCCACGGCCAGCGGGTTGCCGGTATACGAGTGGCCGTGGAAAAAGGTCTTGTTTTCCGCCGGCAGGCCTAGGAAAGCCGCATAGATCTCATCGGTGGCCAGGGTGGCCGCCAGCGGCAGATAGCCGGCGCTGATGCCCTTGGAAAGCGTCATGAGGTCCGGAGAAACCCCCTCGTGTTCGCAGGCGAACATCCGGCCGGTGCGCCCGAAGCCGGTGGCCACCTCGTCGGTGATCAGAAGCACACCGTATTCGGTGCATAGCTCCCTGATCCGGGCCAGATATCCGGGAGGAGCGGTGATCATGCCCCCGGCTCCCTGTATCAGCGGCTCCACAACGGCCGCCGCCAGTTCGGTCCGGTGACGGAGCAGCAACTCGCCGAAGGCTTCGGCACAGGCCAGGCCGCAGGCGGGATGGGTGAGGCCGAGCCGGCAGCGGTAGCAGTACGGCGGCGGCGCCGTCACGGTGGGAAACAAAAGCGGCCGGAAAAGACGGTGGAAGAGGTCGATGCCGCCCACGCTGACCGAGCCGATGGTATCGCCGTGGTAGGCCCCGCCCAGGGTCAAAAAGCTGGTACGGCCCGTTTCCCCGCGGTGCCGCCAGTACTGAAAGGCCATCTTGAGGGCGATCTCCACCGCCGTGGAACCGTTGTCCGAGTAAAAGACCTTGTTCAAGCCTGCCGGTGTCAGGTCAACCAGTTTTTTGGCCAGGCGTACCGCGCCCGGATGCCCCAGGCCCAGCATCGTGGAATGGGCCATCCTGTCCAGTTGCTCCTTTACCGCCCGGTCGATATGCGGGTGACCGTGGCCATGCACGTTCAGCCACAGGGAAGAAACCCCGTCGTAATAGCCGCGGCCCTTGACGTCGTAAAGCCGCACCCCTTGCGCCCGTTCGATGAAGAGCGGCTCGCCGGCCAGGTAATCCCGCATCTGGGTGAAAGGATACCAGACGTGCGCCGCGTCGTCCGCCAACAGGGCGGCATATTCCCCTTCGTTCATACCGGGTCCTCCCCGGTCGGCACCCGCTCGCCCAGGTCAAATAGGTGTTCCTGCGGCAAAAAAGCCACCTCCAAATGTAAACTTGCTTTAGCCGGTTGGTTAACATTATAGACTAACAAGAGACGGAAGAAAACCCGCCCGCCGGATAAAGAAGAGGGACCGGATTTCCCGCCGGTCTAGCCTTCGCTCCCGTACTCCGCCTTGTCACCGGCAATGCCGCAACTGCAGCGGGTCACGCCGGACATTAGGGCATAGGCGGCCGGAAACCGGACATTGATAGCCCGTACCTGCCCGGCAAACTTCTCCTTCTCCACCGGAACGGGTCCCAGGGCATCGGCTTTTTTCTGAGTGTCGATCAAAGCTCCCACCGGAACCAACCGGTTTGCGGCTATTCTTACTCCATCCGTCACCACCGCCGCGTTGGAAACGAAGGATCCCTCGCCGATAACCGCGTTGAGAATTATGGCGTTAAATCCTACAAATACCTTGTTTTCAAGCCGGCACGGCCCGTGAACGAGGCAACCGTGGGCACAGGTAACCCCTTCGCCGATGTGGATCGAAAATTCCCTGGCGTCCACGACCACCCTTCCCTCCCGTAAGCCGTGCAGAACCACCCCGTCCTGAAGGTTGCTGTTGGCTCCGATGAAAAAGGGTGTGCCCTCGTCCGCCCTTATGGTCACGTTCGAAGCCACGAAAACATTGGCACCCAACGTCACATCACCGATTACGGTGGAAAACGGCCCCACATACGCCGTGGGGTCAATGCAGGGGTAGGCTTCCGGGTTGAAATCCGTCGCGGGGTTGGCCCCGATGAAGTGGACCAGGTGGTTGACGGGTCCCGCGGGTTGACCTTTGATTGGCATTTAAACTCTCTCCTTAGGCTAATTCCGCCGCTAGGGCGATGATAGGCCGGTCTCCTCCGGAATGCTGTTAATCGGCCGTGCGGGGGTAATCCCGTCCTCCGCGGCATCTTCCCGGTTCAGCGCACCGGAAACCGCCTGCCGGCCCGGAACGGTCGATCCTGCCCCGCTGCCGTATGAAATCGAAGCGGTCACGGCTGCGGAACCGGTACCGTTATCCATCACCCGGTTGTTCCTGCCTCGGAATCCTGATCCTGATATCATGAAACAATTTGCGGCAGGAGTTTTTCGGAATCCATGACCGCTTGCCGCCGCAGACGTCCCTCCTGAGCACCGAGCAGGGCGCGTCCAAGGTGCTGGAAACCCATTCCGCTTGCCAAAAGCTGACCCCGTTTACCGCGCCCAGGGAACTGAGGTCGCCTACAGACTCCTTCTCCACCAGAAACCAGATACTGGCGTAAAAAATCACTCCCGGCCATTCCGGTTCATGGACAAGGGGGCGGATGACCGTCACCTGCCCGGCAGGAGTATTCTTGCAAGCCAACTTGACGCGCATGGCCGACAGCCTCCCTGGAACAATTCTACACCGGCACTTGAAGAAAAGGGAGTGGACTGGCGCACCGCCAAGGGCCGACAGCCCATCCGTTTTGGCAGCCCAGGTCTGTTATTGACTCCCCCCTTCATCCGACGCCATTCCGGAGCATTGACGGCGACGACTGCATCGCGGCAATAATTCTTCTACGTGGCTTTTTCTGTCCGCCACCCTCTCCCGGCCGTGGAAACAGGGGGTAGCAATTTCCGGAGGTACGATAATGTCAAGCAATTTCCGTGCCATACCTGGAAGCGCCAGAAGGACAGCGATATCATGCATCAGAACGGTTTCCGGCGGTCTGGCGGTCGAAGACGCCTTGACTCATCACTACCGGAGATCCACGGGTCATTTCCAGTAGTTTCAGGTATAGTCTTCCCGATGGCGGTCATCATCGCGTGATGCCCGCACGCCTGGTCCGTACAGTGAAGTGCTGTAAACAGACTTTCCACCCCCCGCCCTCCTGGCGCCCATCGGGACGAACCCGGGCCCACCCCGGTACCCGGCCTGCGGCAGCGAGTAAGCGCACCAGGCTATGGAAACGGTTCCAGGTGGTTTACAGGGGCGATACCGGGTAAAGAGGGAACAATCCGCTGGAATCAGCGGTCGGAGGCGGGATGCGGCCTGGAGTGGGTGGGCGGATCGACGCCTGATACCGTGGCGCAAGTCCGCCTGCCCACCCGGACAGCCACCCGGATCCCGGAAGTTTCTTCATCCTGACGGGCCCCGGCCGGGAACCGCCCCGGTCTGGCCGTACCGGGTGAGCGTCACACCGGTTGGATGAAGACGTCTTCATTCACGGAAAGGGTCTTACCGGCCGGCGACGAGAGGATCGCGGGGGTAACGGCCTTCGCTGCGCCCGGCCATGGTCACCGTATTGAACCAGTCCCGCCTATTCCTTCCGGGGCGGCAGTACCGCATCGATCAGTTCCTGGTCAAAGGGGTGGGCCTGGGCGAGCAGGCGCCGGTACCCGAGGAAATCGATCCGGTCCTTGCCGGTGAGTTTCCTGGCATTGAAGGCGGTAAAACCGAGGTAGGCCTCGCTCATCATGTTGGCCGCCAGCCAGTGCCGGTTGGGCAGTTTGGACTGGTCCCAGAAGAATTTTTTCTTGGCGCGGATACCGTCGATGGACATCATCAGGCAATGCGGGAACAGGTTGGACAGCGACCACACGATCCTGTCCACCTCGGCGTCCAGCCGGCTGAAATCCACCATGCACTCCTTAATGACGGCGTCGGCCCCGGCCTTCTCCTCGCCGGAAACCATCTCGCCGTAGACGATGGCCCCGTCCTCCAGGTAACGGTCCGTGATCACCTGCGGATTGCGGATGAAGCGGCCGTCCTTTTTCAGAACCGGCACGGCCCTGGAGATCAGGCCGAGGCGTTCCATCTTGTAGGCGCTCCAGACCTCGCAGGAGATGCAGTTCCACATGGCCTGCTCCATGGACAGGTACCAGAAGATGTAGTCGGTGCTGCCGCCCACCGGGGCGGAGCCGTGCCGGGGCCCGGCCTGCCCGAAGACGGCCAGGTCGGAGGACAGCGAAATGTCGCAGGCCATGCCGATCTCCTGGCCGCCGGCCACCCGCATGCCGTTGACCCGGCAGATGACCGGTTTCTTGCACATGTAGACGGCGTCCACCATGGCGTTGAAGAGGTCCATGTAGAGAGCGTATTCCGAGGGGTTGCCGCTGTAGTACTCGGCGTATTCCTTGGTGTTGCCGCCGGTGCAGAACGCCTTGTCCCCGGCGCCGGTGAACACCACGGCCACCACCGAACGGTCCATGGAGGCCTTGTGCATGCCGGCGATGACTCCCTTGACCATTTCCGTGGTGTAGGAGTTGTACTGGCCGGGGTTGTTCAGGGTGATCCATGCGGTATTGAGTCCCCCGGCCACGCCTCCTTCGGGATTGATCACCGGTTTCAGTTCGTAGGTCACCCCCGGGACGGTCTGAGTGAAATGCTCTTCCCCATACAGGTCGTGGTCCTTGATGCCGGTCTCCCGCGGAAATTTGTTCAGATCCATCAGGAAAACGCCTCGCTTTCGGGCCTTCAGCCTCTTATTGCCGGTTCCCCCGTTCTCACGGCATCTTGCCCCGGGCGGCCGGGGTGGGCTTCCCGACCATCCTGTTGACTGCTCCCGGTCCGGGCACGGTTCTCCGCATCCGGTCACCAGCCGGGAGACGGCAGATCCGAGTCGCCGCCGACCACAGGATCATCGACAGGCATCACCCCCCAAGCAGTAGCCTACAGCATATAACATTACTTAACGTTACGCTACGGTAATCATAAAACAACCCCGGCCTGGTTGTCAAGAGTTTGGGATGGTACGGATTATGCGGCTTGCCGGTGCTGGAACAGTGGCCTTGCCGGTCACCCCGGGCACGGTCCGCCACCCGGAGCGGGTGCGGTTAACCTGGTTTCTGAAACACGCCCAAACCTGCGCAGGCAGGTGTAAACGTATTCCTCTCCCGCTGACTAAGCGGGGTGGCAGCGTCACAGGATTCAGCTGCTGAGCCGCGGACTCCCGTCCGCGCTCCG
>JAJYZD010000012.1 GCA_021800315.1 Bacillota bacterium
GCCCTGGCCAATCCGGCCCCGCAGCCGGTGCCGCAGACCCAGGCCGTGAACAGCTCCGGCGCCCGGAACTACGTAAACGGCATGATCAACTACATGCAGGGATGGGCCAACCAGGCCGCGGCGAAGGGCCAGGTGACACCGCAGGAGCAGCAGGCTATCACCCGGATGTACGGGTACATGCGTCAGTACGCCGGCGTCATGTACAGTATGATGGGCGGCTACGGCGGGTACGGCGGCATGATGGGGGGCTATTACCGCCAGAACGCCAACCAGTAACCGGAATGACGAAGAAGGGCAAGGGCCCTTCTTCGTTTTGGGGAACAACCTTATCTCCCCCACCAGGGGATCGAATCAACTGCCCGCGCCGCGTTTCCCGCCGCTCCCCCGGGCGGCAGTTCCGGCTCGTCCCGTTGGCATGTCTCATTGGGGCGCAAAAATTAGTTGACACGTCTGCGCATGTCAGATCGCGACCTCAGCCTGGAGGGGTTCCAACCCTTCCCGAACTTTCGGGACTTCCGTATTTGGCACCACCTGAACAGGCCGCCGGCCTGGTGGGTCCATCCGCTCTCGCTGGCCGGGCCCGTCAACATATTTCTGAGACATGCCGTCCCGTTGCGGTTATCCCTCGAACAGCTTCAGGAACTCCGCGACCAGCCGCGGATCGAACTGGCTGCCCGCGCATCGCACTAATTCCGCCAAGGCGTCCGCACAAGTCGCGGCTTTGCGGTAGGGGCGGTCGCTGGTCATGGCGTCGAAGGCGTCCGCTATGGCCAGGATACGGCACTCCAGGGGAATCTCCTCCCCTTTCAGGCCGAGAGGGTAACCCCGGCCGTTCCACCACTCGTGATGCTTCAAGACCCAGTCCGCAATCGGCGTCAGGTCGGGAGAAGAGAGGGAGATCCTTTGGCCGATCTCGCAATGCCGCTGCATCTCCCGGTATTCGGCTTCGGTGAGCGCGCCCGGTTTGAACAGGATGCTGTCCGGTACACCCACCTTGCCGATATCGTGGAACTGGGCCAGGAGTTTGAGATCGGCCACATTTTGGTCCGGCAGGCCGACGGCCGCGCCCAGGGATACCACCAGGTCCTGTAACCGCTCGGCATGACCCTCGGTAATGAAGTCCCGCGCCTCCAATGCCTTCATCAATGTCTGAACCATGTAGCTGCGGGTGCTCAGGCTCCGGTGCAACTTCTCCCGGTACATGTTGTCGTCCGCTTCCTTAAAAAGCGCGTTCATGTCCCGGGGCGGCAGACCGGTCACCGAGAAGCCGAGTGATATGCTCAGGGGAAGAGCGGGATTCTCCCTGTTGTAATCATCTATGGCTTCCCTCACCCGGTGGCACAAACCTTCGACGACCGTTTTGCCGGCGGCTTGAACCAAAATGGCGAACTCGTCGCCGCCGATTCTGGCGATCACGTCCCCGGGACGAAAGCGCTCCCTGATCAGACCGGCGGCGGCCACCAGCAACCTGTTCCCCGTCTCGTGGCCGAAAGTGTCGTTAACCATCTTCAACCCGTCTATGTCGCAAATGATGAGGCCAGTCTCCTGCTCCCCGGAGCCGGACAGGCGTTTCATTTCCGTTTCGAAATAGTTACGGTTGTGGAGCCCGGTCAACAGGTCGCGGCTGCTCAGATAGTGCAACTTTTCCTCGGCTTCTTTCCGGGCCGTGATGTCTATAATTGAAGCGACGCTCCTGGTGGTGCCCGGGATCATGTCTATGTTGAGAATGACGTGCCTGATGGCGCCCTCCCTGGTGAGCAGGCGGAACTCGTAGCTCTTGGGCGCCGAACCCGGGTCGTCCCGGCGTTGCCGGTGATAATTGCGCATGCGTTCCAAATCCTCCGGCACCGGTAGCACGGTCCAGCTTTTCTTGTTTTCAACCTCTTCTTTCGAATATCCGGTCAGTCTTTCAAACTCCGTGTTTATCATGGATAAGGTGGTATCCGCCTCCACGATGCTCATGGCGGTTCCGGTGCTCTCGAAAATGGCACGGTACCTGGTCTCGGATGCCCGGATGGCCTCATGGGCCAGCTTCCGGTCGGTAATGTCGATAAAGCAGCCCAGAGCCGCCGGTCTGCCCAAATACTGGATCGGAGCCACCATTTCGAGGATCCACCGGATCTCGCCGTTTACGGTGACCCCTCTGTATTCATACGGGGCGGACACACCGCCTTTCAGTATTTTCCGGGCATTTTGCCTGACAATCCCGATATCCTCCGGATGAACGAACCGGTGGAAATCCTTGCCCAGCATTTCCCCGGGACCGCAGCCTATGCAGGCCAGGGTTTGCTGGTTGCAGAACTTGAACTTGCCGCCCTGGATGATAAATATACCTATGGGAGAATAGTCGGAAAGAATATCGAAAACTTCCTCTTTCGGTGACAGGTTGGTGATATCCTCACCCACCAGGGCGATTCCCGAAGGCTGGTTCCGGTGGTCGAACAACAAGGTGTTGTTCCATTTGACCAGTCGCCGCATGTCTTCCCGGGAGTTCACCTCGAACGCCAGTTGGGGAATCACTCCCCCGCCGGCCAGTCCGCTCAAAAGCATGGTCCTGGTCTCCGTCCGGATATCCTCCGGCAACAGGCTGAAGAAATCCCGCCCGACGATATCTTCCCGTTCCCATCCCGTGGTTTTCAACAGCCTGTCGTTGCAGAAGACAACCCGGTTATCCCGGTCCAGGACGACGGCCAGCAGCTCCATTTGTTCCAACACCGAACGGAAACGCCTTTCCGACTCCCTGAGGGTTTCCTCCTTTTGCTGGAGTTCCTGGTACTGCTGGCGCAGTTCTTCCTCGATCGCCCTTAGTTCTTCCAGCGCTCCTTCCCGTTCCTCGCTGACGGTACGCAGCTCTTCCTCTACCACTTCGCTTCGGTCATCACCGCGGCCCACCCCGCGATACCCCGGGCAGGCGCCCCCGTCGCCATTGAGGGGCACAATGGTAAGGTCGATGATTACGGGATGACCGTCCCTGTGAACCATGGTCCTTACCGCCGCATGGGTGGAAATCCGGGCGGCGGCGAGGTGGGCCAGGGCCGCGTCGTGGTCCTCCAGGGATACCAGTTCGAGAAAGTCCTTGCCCACCACCTCGTCCGCCCGGTAACCCAACCGGTCGTACACCCTGGAATTGCTGTAGGTTAGAATATTCCCGCCGTCCGCTTCCCAAACCCAGTCGCTGACCACAGCCAGGACATCGTAGACTCCGCCGGGGCAGGCCGGGAACAGGCCGACACCGTCTTTCCCCCACCGGCGGGAAGGGCCGGCGAACCTGGTTTTCTCCACTTGCCTTTGCATCTCGAACACCTCACGCCAACGGATGCGGATAGGGCCTCCCCCTGTTCATATCGGCCGTTCCGGCGACTTCCTTGAGCAAACGGAATATTTTCGAAAAATACCGCATGAAAGGAATGATTCGCCTCCGGTATGCAACAGGGTGTCGGCGTGGTGAGATTGAGCAGGGACGGCCAGGCATGAGGAGAAGGATATGCTTGTTCCGGAAATAAGGAGTGATGCTGTCCCCCTTCACCCGGAGGGTGCCCGTCCCGCCGGGAGGCACCTGTTTCCCGCCTTCGTCCGGGATCCGGACCTCGTAGCCCGGAAGGGGGCGGCCGGTGCTGCCGGGACGCACCCGGCCCTTTTCCCCGGAAATATCGAAGAAATCCGACGTGCAAACAGCCGATTCTCGCAAGACCATCAGAACGAAGCCGATATCTACATACCTTTTCGTTTGTACTACTGTATCAACCACCTATAATCCTGCCGGCAATCGACTATATAGTCAACATACACAGTCTGGCTCCTCGTCAATAATACTCTCCAAATAGCTATCCAATTCATCCGGCGTACATCCCATGCGGCCTGCCAGACGATCTTCCTCAACAGCCAACACCTCTTCCCGCAGCTTAAGCATTTTCTCACGGCGGGTAAACGCCTCGATATCCATAACTACAAGGTCGCCTTCGCCGTTTTTGGTGAGATACACAGGCTCTCCAGTGGACTTGCACAGCGCGGCAATTTGATTGTAATTCTGCCGAATGTTCGCGGACGGCTTAATCTGCATGAGTGCCATCTCCTCATAGCAGTATTCCACCCATATTATACCCCTTTCATGCTATGAAGTCAATGGAGTAGATTGTCGCGCTCTGCCGCATGGCACGAGCCTGTGAGGGTATCTGCCCATAGGGGAAAACAATACCGATGGTTTTGTCCAATACCGAAAAGCCGGCATCCGGGCGATGTTTGCGGATGATATTTGCGGCGCCGTTGCGTCCCCGGGAAATAAGCCGGGGGTGGAGAGCATCCCTCCACCCCCGCGTTCTTATCCTCAACCCCTATTCCTTCATCAATTCCTCCCGCAAAAGGAACCGTTTGATCTTGCCGGCGGCGGTCTTGGGCAACTCCGCCGCAAAGCGGATGTCGGGAACCTTGTAGCCGGGAAGCCGTTCCCGTACGAAGCCCTTAATCTCGTCCACCAGTTCCGGCGATTCGTTGAAACCGGGCTTCAAGACCACGAACGCGTACGGCCGCGCCAGAACCTCCGCGGCAAACCCCACCACGCCGCTCTCCAAAACCGCCTGGTGTTCGATGAGGATATTTTCGATCTCCACCGGTTCCACCCATTCCCCCCGGCACTTGAAGGCATCGTCCGCCCGGCCGGCGTACCAGTAGTAGCCGTCGGCGTCCGTGTACCAGCGATCCCCGGTATTGAACCATTCCCCGTGGATCAGTTCCCTGGACCGCTGATGCTTGTTCCAGAAATAAGGGGTGATGCTGTCCCCCTTCACCCAGAGGGTACCCGTCTCGCCGGGCGGCACCTGTTTCCCGCCTTCGTCCAGGATCCGGACCTCGTAGCCCGGGAGGGGGCGGCCGGTGCTGCCGGGACGCACCCGGCCCTTTTCCCCGGAAATATAGATGTGCAGGACCTCGGTCGACCCGATGCCGTCAATGATCTCCAGCCCGAAGGCGTCCTGCCAGCGGCGGAATATGGCCGCCGGCAATGGCTCGCCGGCGGAAACACACAGCCGTACGCTACCCGGGTCGAACTTCTCGCGCAAGTCCGGCAGGGCCAGGCTGGCCGCGTAAAAGGTGGGCACCCCGTAAAAAAGGGTCACCCGGCGGCGGGAAGCTTCCTGCAGAAATGGTTCGGGCCTGGGCACATCGGGATAAAGGACGGTGGAACCACCCACATAGAAAGGAAACATCAGGGCGTTGCCCAGCCCGTAGGCATGGAACAACTTGGACACCGACATACAGACGTCGTTTTCGTCTATTTCGAGGACTTTCCGGGCGTAGAGTTCGCAGCAGTAGATCCAGTCGTGGTGCAGGTGCACCACTCCCTTGGGCGCCCCGGTGCTGCCCGAGCTGTAGAGCCAGAAGGCCGCGTCGTCCTTTCTGGTCGGCGCGGGATCCAGTTCCGCCGGTGCGGCCGCCAGCAACCGGTCCAGGGAGAGCCAGCCGGGCGGGGCTTCACCTACCGCCACGTATTGCCGGACAAAGGGAAGACCGGGTTTTAACTCTTCCACCATCTCCACCATGGTGTCGGGAACCACCAGCACCTTGGCCCGGCTGTCGTTGAGCATGTAGCGGTAGTCGCCGGGGTTGAGGCGGGTGTTCATGGGGATGGGCACGGCGCCGGTTTTCATGGCGCCGAAATAGAGGTAAACCAGTTCGGGAGAATCGGGCAGGAGCAGGAAGACCCGGTTTTCCATCTCCACGCCCAGGGAGGACAGGGCGTTGCCCGCCCGGTTGACGGACCGGTAAACCTCGCCGTAGGTGATCGCCGCGTCCCGGTACCAGACGGCGGTCCGGTTCTCCCGCCCGGCCGCCACGTGGGCGTCGACGAAGGTGGTAGCCGCGTTGTAGTTGTCGGGTACCTCGATCCTGACGGTCATGCCGTAAACGCCGCCCTTCCCTATTGATTCCCCCGGACTTTCAAGAAACCTTCACCACCAGGGCCGCTCCGGTGTCTCCGGCCGCGCACCCGGTGAACAAACCCCATCCGCCGCCGAGAAGGACCAGTTCTTCGATCATTTCGATAACGGCGCGGCCGCCGGTGGGTCCCTGCGGATGTCCGTAGACCAGGGAACAGCCGTAATTGTTCATGGACATGGGATCGATGTCCATTTCGTGGGCGAAGTACAGGTCGTTGGCCGCAAAGGGATTATGCGTTTTGACCGCCTTGACGTCTTTGATGCCGATCCCCGCCTTCCGGAGCGCCATCGCGGCCGCCGGCACCGGGGCTTCTGCCATGTGCGCCTTGGGGGCGCGGGCGTAGCCGTAGGAAACCACCTGTATTTCCACGCCCTGGCCGGCGCCCAGTTCCCGCGCTTTTTCCCTGGTGCACAGGATCACGCCGCAGTTGCCGTCCGCCGGGTGGGTCTGGGTGCCGAAGGAGTGCACCCCTCCTTCGACCACCGGTTTCAACCGGGCCAGGCCTTCCCTGGTAGTGGGATACACGCCTTCGTCGGCGTCGAGCAAGCCGGTTTCCTTCTTATCCTTCCTGTATTCCACACCGAACAGGTAGCGCTTCTGGAACGCCCGGCCGCCGGCCAGCGCGTCCTGGTACTGCTCGTAACGCCGGACGGTCAGCGCGTCGCAGTCTGCCTTGGTGATGCCGCCGGCCTTTTGGACCACGTTTTCGGCCGTCTGGATCATGGCCACCCCGCCCCAGGGATCCGCGGCGAAGTTGTCCATCATCCAGTTCTCGGTGATCACCGACCCGCCGGGACCGGGGGGATTGGGCCAGACGGTGAAAGGCCCGTTGGAGGCGCGGTCGGTCATGAGGCAGAAGACGTTTTCGTAGAGACCGGTCTCCAGGCCCGCCGCCGCCTGGCCGATGCAGGTCGTGGACGTGGAGCAGGCCTGGGGAACGTGGCAGCCGGCGATGTGGCCGGCGCCCAGGAGGGCGGCCGCCCAGGGGGCGGCGTAGAAGCTGTGCAACTGGCCGATGGTTTTGCCCAAAAAGAGGTATTCGAAGATGCCCGCGTTCAGGCCCTTGGCCGTAAGCCACCGTTTGGCCGTCGCCGCCCCCAGTTCGATGGAGTTCTCATGTTGCAGGCTCCCCTGCCAGCGGGCGAAGGGGGAACTGTAATACCCCCGGTAAGGAATAAACGCCTTGGAATACATGTCTCATCTCTCCTTTTCAGCGGCCGTCCGGGCAGGCCAGGGCCCGTCCGGCCGCGAAGGCCCGCCGGTTCAAATCGACGTGGCGCGGCGGCACGAGGTCTTGCACCACCGTCTGCCAGACTTCGTCCGCCACCGGCAGGTAGTTGGCCAGGGCACCCAAAAGGACGACCCCGGCCGCGGCCGGGTGACCCAGGCCCGCGGCCAGACCGGTGGCGTCGATCCACCAGACCAGGCGGGCCCGCGCGGCGATTCTACGGTCGATTTCCTCCTCGGCCGGATAGTCCGCGTGTCCGGTGTTGACCGCGGGTGGAAAAATACGGTAACGGTTGACCAGGGCCAACCCGCCCGGCGCCAGGTAGGCCGGCCAGCGGGCCGCCTCCAGCATCTCGAAACCGACCAGGAAGTCGGCCCTTCCTTTCTCCACCAGCGGGGAACGGACCGCGCTCCCCCAGCGCACCTGGCTTTCCACCGACCCGCCCCGCTGGGACATGCCGTGCACTTCCGATTTCTTGACGTCGTAGCCCGAACGGTAACCGGCCTCGGTCAGGATGTCGCTGGCCAGGATGGTACCCTGGCCACCCACCCCGGCCAGGATGAAGTCGATTTTCTCCGGCCTGTTCAATTCGCCACCCCCGTACTGGACTTGACCGCTTTTTGCGGACATACCGCCGCACAGAGCCCGCACCCGACGCACAGTTCCTGGTTGATGGACATGGTGCCCCCGTACTTCGAAACCGCGACGCAGCCCAGCTTGAGGCAGGTGCCGCAACTGGTGCAGGCCACCGGGTCGATCAGGTAGGGAGCCTCCCTGAACCTGGTCTGCAGGGCGCAAGGCCGCCTGGCCACCACCACGGTGGGCGCGTCGGTCTCCAGGTGCCTCTTGATGACCCGCAGGGTGGTCTCGTAATCCAGCGGATCCACGGTGTCGACCAGGGAGAAGCCCATCCTCCGGAGCATCCGCTCCAGGTCCATGCCCAAGCCCTCGCCCTGCAGCGTGGCCCCGCTGCCCGGGTTGACCTGGTGCCCGGTCATGGCCGTGACCAGGTTGTCCAGGATAATCGTGGTGACCGGCGAATTGTTCCACAATACGTTAACCAACGGAGCCATACCGCTGTGATAGAAGGTGGAGTCACCGATCACCGCCACCACCTTGTCCTTGACCCCGGCCCTTTCCGCGCCCTGGGCCACACCGATGCCGGCGCCCATGCAGCCGCAGGTGTGGATGGCGTAGAGCGGCGGCGCCGCCCCGAGGGTATAGCAGCCGATGTCGCCCATCACGACGGGTTTCAATTTGTGCAGGACGTAGAAGACGCCCCGGTGGCCGCAGCCCGGGCACAGCATGGGGGGACGGCCGGGCAGGGCCGCCCCGGGTACCGGCGGGAACTCCGGGACGGGCGCCAGGCCGGCCTGGGCCGCCCAGTTACGCAGACGGTCCGGGGTGTACTCGTCGGTGAGGGAGAAAAACTTCTTCCCTTCCGCCTCCACCCCCAGGAGGCGGATCTGCTCCTCCAGGAAGGGGTCCAGTTCCTCCACGATTATCAGCCGCTTCACCCCGGCGGCGAAGGTCCGGATCAACTGCGCCGGCAGGGGGTAGACCAGGCCCAGCTTGAGAAAACTGGCCGTGGGAAAGACCTCCCGGGCGTACTGGTAGGCCACGCCGCAGGTGACGATACCCAGTTCGCGATCACCCGGTATGACCTGGTTGAGCCCGCTGGTCTCGGCGTAGGCGGCCAGCCTGGTAAGCCTCTCCTCCACCACGGGGTGGCGCATCCGCGCGTAGGCCGGTATCATCACGTATTTCTGCTGGTCGCGGGGAAAAGCGTGATCACCGGAGCGCCAGGCCGGGGTTTCCCGCCTGGAGGGCGGCGCGTCGCGTCTGCCGCGCGGCGGATGCCCTTCCACGGTCTCCACCGCCGAACTGGAGTGGGCGATCCGGGTAGTGGTGCGCAAAAGAACGGGTACGTCGAACTGTTCGCTGATGGCGAAGGCCTCCTGGGTAAAACGCCTCGCTTCCTCGCTGTCCGACGGTTCCACGACGGGCACTTTGGCGAACTGGCCGTAGCGGCGGTTGTCCTGCTCGTTCTGCGAACTGAACATGCCCGGGTCGTCGGCGGTCACCACCACCAGGCCGGCCGTAAGACCGGTGTAGGACGAGTAGAACAACGACTCGGCCGCCACGTTGAGGCCGACGTGCTTCATGGTCACCAGGGCCCGCGCCCCGGCGTAGGCGGCGCCGACCGCCACGTCGAAGCCCACCTTTTCGTTGGTCGCCCACTCCGTGGCGATTCCGGGGTAACGGACCAGGTTCTCGAGAATCTCGGTGCTGGGGGTGCCGGGATAACCGGAAGCCACGCGCACGCCGGCCAGATAGGCCCCGTAGGCGACGGCTTCGTTGCCCGACATGACCTTGGGCATTGACATCAGTCCTATCGTAGTATTGTCGTCAGGCTACCGGCCGGAGAAACGGGGCGTCCTCTTTTCCAGGAAGGCCGCGAAGCCCTCCCGGCGGTCCGCGCCGGCAAAAGCGGTCAGGAAGGTTTTCATCTCCAGGTCCAGGGCCGCCGGCAGGTCGAGGTTGAACCCCCCGTAGACGGCCGATTTCAACAGGCCCAGGGCGAAGGCCGGCTTGGCGGCCAGCTTCACGGCCGTCTCCCGGGCCTCATCCATCAACCGGGGACCAGGCACCACCCGGTGCACCAGCCCTATTTCGGCCGCGCGGGCGGCGTTTATCATGTCGCCGGTCATCATCAGCTCCAGCGCCGGGCCGATCCCGATCAGGCGCGGCAGTCGCTGCGTGCCGCCGCCGCCGGGAATGATGCCCAGGTTGATTTCCGGCAGGCCGAACCGGGCCGTGTCGCCGGCAATGCGGAGGTCGCAGGCCAGGGCCAGTTCCAGGCCCCCGCCCAGGGCGAAACCGTTGACGGCGGCGATCACCGGTACGGACAGTCCGTTTAACGCCTGCATGGCCCGTACCGTGGCCCGGCCCATGGCGTACATGGCGGCCTCGTCCAACCCGTTCATGGCGTGGACGTCGGCCCCGGCGGCGAAGGCCTTCTCCCCGGCCCCGGTGATGATCAGCACGCGGATCTCCGGGTCGGCGGCCAGTTCCCCGGCGGCCGCCGGCAACTCCTCGAAGAAGAGGCTGTTCAAGGGATTCATGGGCGGCCGGTTGATGGTCAGGATGGCATACGGATGTTCCACCCGGACCAGGATCGTTGTGTAAGACAAGCTGCCTAAACCTCCCTCGTGACAATTGCTTTTACTTTTGGTGGTCGTACCAGCCCGCGCCCGTCTTCCTGCCCAGGCGGCCGGCCCGGATCAGGGCCTTGAGCGACTGCGGCGGGTTCCAGCGGGTTTCCTGGAATTCCCGCAGGAAATATTCCATGACGTAATAACAGATGTCAACCCCGGTGAAATCCTGCAGTTCAAAGGGGCCCATCGGGTAGTTCAGACCCAGCCGGACCGCCTGGTCGATATCCTCCGGCGTGGCCACGCCCTCCTCCACCAGCCGGATGGCCTCGGCGAACTGGGCCAGCAGGATACGGTTGACGACGAAGCCGGGTGAATCCTTCTTCACTTCGACGCACGACTTGCCCATAGCCTGCGCGACTTCCTTGATCCGGGCCACGCAGGCGTCGGAGGTGTAAAACCCGCGGATAACCTCCACCAGGCGCATGAGCGGCGGCGGGTTGAAGAAGTGCATGCCCGCCACCAGCTCCGGCCGGTCGGTGGCCCGGGCCAGCAGGGTGATGGACATCGAGGAGGTGTTGCTGGCCAGGATGACGTCCGGCCGGGTCAGCCGGGACAGCGCGGCGAAGGCTTTTTGCTTCTCCGCCAGGTCCTCGATGATGGCTTCGATGACCATGTCCACGCCGGCCATATCCTCCAGGCGGTCGGTCGGCTGGATGCGGGCCAGGATCCTGTCCCGCTCTCCGGCAGCCAGCCTGCCCTTCTCCTCGCTCTTTTGCAGGAAGGCGCCGATGCGCCCCCTGGCCTTTTCCACCACGGACAGGTCCACGTCCTTGAGCACCACTTGAATCCCGGCCGCGGCCGCCACCTGGGCGATGCCGGAACCCATGGCCCCGGAGCCGAGCACACCTATCTTTTCGATAGTCATCCGTCAAATACCTCCGTTGCTTAAGTGATAATTCGCCGCCAAAGCTCAGGGCGCCTTCGCTCGGCCCAGGAGATCGAAAAACACCTCCAGCCGTTCCGTGAGCCGGGCCTCGTCGAAAAAGGCCGGATCGGCCATGTCGGCCTCCAGAACCACCGCCGGCAGGCCGGTGCGCCTGGTCAGCTCCCTCTGTTTGTCGTAAAGTCCGACCGAGGTGGCCTTGCAACTGCGGTTGGACAGGAGGACGAAGCCGTCCACCCCGAAGTCGGCGCCGAGGCGCATCTTTCGCGCCAGCCGCTCCTCGAAATCCCGGTTGACGAAGGCCAGGGCGTATTCCTCGCCCAGGCTTTCCAGGGGCCTGACGGGATCGAACCGCCGGTACCAGTCCTCGGTGTACTGGGAAACCGCCGCCAGAACCCCGTGGCCGGCGAAAACTCCGGCCGCCCAGGACAGGCGCGGCCAGACCGGGATGTGGTCCCAGTAGACCTTGTAGCGCTCGCCCGGGACGGCCGCGTAGCCGCCGGCGGCCAGTTCCCCGAGGTCTGCGAGCAGCAGCCGGTAGTAGTCCACAGCCGCCTGCGTGCCCCTCAAGGTGACCATGGCCGCCATGTAGACGCAGGCATCGAAGAAACCGAAGGGGGCGGGCCGGCCCTTGGCCAGGTCCAGCACTTGCCGCCACAGGCCGCCGGCCGCGTTGGCCAGGTCGATGATCCCGGCCAAACGGTCCCGGTCCAGGTCCTCACCCCCGTGCCGGGCCAGGAAACCGGCCAGCTCAAGCATCTGCGCGCGCAGGTAGCCCCGGACCGGCTCGCCCACCCCGCCGAAAACGGGCGGAAAGTCCAGGAGAAAGTAGGGGACCCCGAAGTCGCGCGCGGCCGCCTCGAACCAGCGTCCCAGCGTGCCGCACTGGTTGTTGGCGCCCAGGATCACGGCCGGTTTCGTCATCGCACCGACGGGATGGTCTTCTCCCAGGCAGTCGCCCAGGCCGGCCCGGGCGTAGCCGCACAGGTCGCTTGAGTAGCCCCGGCTTTCCGCGGCCCGGCTCAAAGCCGCGGTGGCCTTTTTGGCGGCCGCCGCGGCCCCGAAGTTCTCCGGGTAATAAGGGTGAAAGCCCATCGCCCGCACCAGTTCAACCGGAAAAGCCGCGGTGACCCAGGCCACCGGGGCCTGGGCAGCGTTCGCCTGCCCGGCCTCCAGGATATCTTTCAGCCGTCCGGCGGACGGCAGAGGTATGCGGGCCATCAGATTAACATCCCTCCAGCATTTCGCGGAAAGCTTCCAGCCTGGTGACCACGGCCCCGGCCGCTGCGGTCCCCCACTGGGTTTCCAGGTACAGGGTCGGAATACCCAGTCGCTCCAGGTGGTCGCGAGTGCCGGGGTAACCCAGGTTTTCCATTTCACAGTTACGGAAGTGGAGAAAAATTACCCCTTGCGCTCCGCGCTCGGCCACCAGGGCGGCCAGGTAGGTTTCCCGGGTCACCGGGCCGTTTTTCACCGCGCACGGGGGGGCGTTCAGCGTCCGCTCAGCCAGGGCCGCAAGCGGGTCGCCGCCTTCGGCAACCGTCCGCCAGGCCCTCTCGCCGTCCACCAGATCGTCGCCCACCACGCTTAAACCACACTGGTCGAGAAGACCGGCCACCGCGAGCGGTTCCATAAGCTGGCCCGAAACCACCACCGGTACGGCCGGCGGCTTGGAAACAGCAGCGTCTTCCACGTCCATACCTCCCAAGAGGGCGAGCATCTCCTCCGGCGGCAAGACGTAGGAGGCCCGGACCAGGGTGTAGTAGTCCAGGTTGCTGATTTGCCCCAGGACGCGCCTTTGGAAAAGCAGGGCCGTCCGCTCCCGCACCGCGTTGCAGAGGGCGATGGCCGCCCGTAAGCGTCCGTCGTCCGCCGTCCGCCCGGTAAACCCCTGGATCCGGTCCCGCAGGCGGGACAGCTCCGACGCGAAGTAGGGCCGGGCCGACGCCCGGCTTATGCGCGGCAGGTTGTAGGACTCGAGGAAAGCCGGTTCCTGCAAAAACTGCCAGAGGCCCTTCAATCCCCGCATGGTGTCGCAAATCTGGGGAATGACCAGGCCGTCGGCCCAGGCGAGTTCTCCCTGCCGGGCGGCCGCCAGAAAGCGGCGGGCCGGCGAGCAGATCCACCCCTGCAGGTGGGCCTGGGCCTGTTCGGCCCCGGGCGGGAAGACGGCGACCGGCAGGGCCCCGGCGGCCAGGATGAGTTCCGCCGGAACGTCGTACGGCAAATGGGCGATCACCGGACCGTCGTGATCCGCCCGCCACCGCGCGGCCACGGCGGCCGGGTCGGCCAGCGCCGCCCGGGCCGCGTCCACCGCCGCCGGGATCACTGGTCGCTCCATTTGCCGTATCTCTCCCGCAGGATCCGGTGCACTATTTTGCCGGTGCCGGTCCTGGGCATTTCTTCCTCGGCGATGAAATAAACCGTCTTCGGCCGTTTGAAACCGGCCATCCTGTCCCGGCAGAAATCGACGATCTCCCGGCCAAGGTCGTCCCCGGCCCGGTATCCGTCATGCAGGATCACGCAGGCGGCGACGATCTCGCCCCACTTTTCCTCGGGAACCCCGATCACGGCCACGTCCTTTACCGCCGGATGGGCGCCGAGGACGTTTTCCACTTCGGACGGGTAGACGTTTTCCCCCCCGGTGATAATCATGTTCGCTTTACGGTCGACCAGGTACAGGTAGCCGTCTTCGTCCCGCCGGCCCATATCCCCGGCGGTGCACCACCCGCCCCGGTAAGCGGCCGCGGTCTTCGCGGGATCGTCCCAGTACCCCCGGAAGTTGGCGGGGGAGCGGACGTACAGTTCGCCCACCTCGCCGGAGGCCACCTCCCGGCCGTCCGGATCCAGGATCCTGACTTCGTCTATGCCGCAAATTTCCCGGCCGATGGAACCCAGTTTGGCGAACTGCTCCTCCGGCCGCAGCAGGGTGACCAGGGCCGTTTCGGTCGAACCGTAGGCCTCCCACAACTCGACATCGGGGAAATGCTTCATGATGGCCAGCTTCAAGTCCCGCCGGGCGGGCGCCGAGGATACGAGGAGCTGCCGGATGCAACCGGTGTCGTACTTCGCCTTGACCTCGGCGGGCAGCGCCAGGAGCATGATATAGTGGGTCGGCACCAGGGAGGTGAACGTCACCCGGTAGGCGGCGATGGTTTTCAGCAGGTCCTCCGGATCGAAGCTCACCGTGTCGTAGACCATGACCGGCGCGCCCACGTACGTATAACAAAAGGAATAGAAGATGGAGTTGACGTGGCACATGGGCATGACCATGAGGGGTTTGTCGGTCGGCCTGACCCCCGTGTTCATGTTGCTGAGGACGTACTGGGCGATGTTGTTTTCGTGGGTCCGCACGACCCCCTTGGGACGGCCGGTGGTCCCCGAGGTGTACGTGATCGTCCAGGGATCGGCGGCATCCACCGTCAGGTCCGGCTCCCCCGGGTCGCCGCCGCCCAGGACTTCCTCGTAGCCGGCCCAGCCCGGCGGGCAGGGTCCGTCGCCCAGGCGGAGGAAGTTCCCGGGGGCGATGGCCGGCACGTCCGCCCGGACCTGCTCCACGCCCGGCACGAAAGGATCTTCCACGATAACGGCCTTCACCCCGGCGTGCTGCAAAATGTACCCGTATTCGGCCGGCGTAAGCCGGAACATTATGGGAACGGCGATTTGGCCCCCCTTGGCGCAGGCGGCGTAAATCTCCATCCACTCCACCCGGTTGTAGGCGAGGACCGCGAAGCGGTCCCCGTAGCCGACCCCCATCTTCCGCAACGCGTCGGCCAGGCGGCAGGACCGTTCGTTCCACTCCCGGAAGGTGAAACTCCTGGTTTTATCCTGGCAGCCGAGCCGGCCGGGGAATTTCTGCGCGTTTTGCCTGAGCGCAGCCCCGGCATGCATCCATTTACTGACGGTCATTGTCCTTCCTCCAGGTCTATTGCCTTCCGCTTTCCACCGGACAGGTTCGTCTCCGGCGGCCGGTTTTCCTGCCGGTCTAGATGGCCGCCCGCGCCCCCTCCGTGGTGAAGGGCGAGCCGATCCCGAAACCCGGCGCCACGCTGACCAGGGGCAGACCCCGGAACCAGCGGTCCAGGTTGTCCAGGAAGACCGCTCCGAAGCGGGGCGTGTACATGTCCGTCCAACTGGAAATGTGGGGGGAGAGAAAAACGTTTTTGGCCGTCCACAGCTCGTCCCCGGGGGGGAGGTAGGAAGGCAGGGGATCCTTGATCCAGAATGTGTCGATGGCGGCTCCGGCGATCCATTCCCCGTTCAGGGCCTTGATGAGGGCCTCCTTGACCACCAGCGAACCACGGGCGCAGTTGATGAAGTAAGCCGTCTTTTTCATCAGGCCGAACCGGCGCTCGTCCATCATGCCCCTGGTGAACGGGGTTTCCGGTACGGCCAGCAGGACGAAGTCACCCCGCGAAAGGACCTCGTCCACCTTGTCCCGCGGATAGACCTCGTCCACGTCCGGCACGCCCGCGGCCGACCCGGTGCCGATGACGTGCATGCCAAAGCCCTTGGCCAGCCGGGCCGCCTCCCGGCCGATGCCGCCCAGCCCGATGACGGCCAGGGTGCGGCCGCGCAACTCGCCGCCCATAAAACGTTCGAAATACATGTGTTTCTGGTTTTCCCGGATCCGGTCGTAACGCTTGACGTGGTTGAGCATGAGCCCCATGACGAACTCGCCGATGGGTACGGCCGACCCGCCGGGGACGTGGACCAGGGGGATCTCCCGGGCCAGCAGGCCCGACTTCTCCCAGTGGTCGACGCCCGAGGAAAGGGTCTGCACCCATTTCAACCTTTTCATGCGCGGTATTTCCTTCACCAGTTGGAAGGCGAGAACGATATCGAATTTCTCGACCATGTCCTGGGGCACCAGGGTGTTGTCGAAGACCGGAAACACGCGCAGGGACCCGTCGGCAATCCGGCCGGGGAACCGCTCCCCGATCAGGTCGGCCATCCGCCGGGCTTCCTCCGGGTAAACGACCAATACGTTGGTTGCATCCGCCCTGTCCTGCATGCCACGCACCCCTCTCGCGCTTTGGTTGACTGACTCCGGTCAGCCAATGCCCCGCCAGAGACGGCCGTCCTGCCACCCTACAAACCCGTCGGGATCTCTGGTAAAACATCCGCGGGTATTATCTGAAAATATAACGCCGGGGCCGCGAGCGGACAATCGCCAAAAAGGATGGAAACCAGGTGAGAAAAGAGCAATCGGAGTTAGCCCGAAAGTTTGATGCCGGCATAACCCCTTTTCCCGGGTTGCGGGTGCAACCTTTCCACCGTCCCGCCCGGCGGCTCCCGGCCGGACCGCCGAACCAACCGATCCCCAAAACGGCCTTGCCGATCCCACCCGAACCAGCTAATCCTTTTTCCACCCATAGCGGCGATTGTATCAGCGAAGCAAAAAAATATAATTAGTAATATAATCCGAAAATTCACGAAAAGAGTTCTGCCTTTTGGCCGCCAACGGTTCGTTAAGGCAGGAAAACGGCGGCGAGGCCATAATTATTCTTCTAAGGGCACCCGGGTAGGCAAAATATTCCCAGAGAGGAGAAGAGCCGTGAATTTCGCCCGTTTTGGCCACATCAACGCTCAGAAGTACCCGCACAAGCTGTTCCTGATCGAACGGACCCCGTCGGCTGATTTACGCCGCACCCTTACCTGGAGCGAGTTCGATGCCCAGACCAACCAGGTTGCCAACTTCCTCCAAAAGGACCTGGGCATCGGCAAGGGCGACTTTGTCCTCCACCTGCAAATGAACAGCCTGGAATGGCTGGTGACCTATCACGCCGTCCTGCGGGCGGGCGCGGTGGTGGTACCCCTCAATTTCCGTTTCGCCGCCGCCGATATACGTTATGCGGCCGAAGTGTGCCGGCCCAAGGCTTTCATCCTGGAGGACGGTTTCCTGCCCAAGGTCGAGCCGGTGCGTAAAGCGATGGACAGCATCCAGCATTACATCTGTCTGGGAGACGCGCCCCCGGGCATGGCCTCTTACGCGGACATCCTCCGGACCGCCCCCGCCTCCGACGTCCTGGTGGACACGGAAGACCAGGACCTGGGCGAACTGATGTTCACCTCCGGGACCACCGGCCCGCCCAAGGCCGTGGCCCAGGCCCACACCACGCTGTACAACGTGGCCGTCGGTTGCGCCCTGTCCTACAGCGAGGGACACGACACCGTCTACCTGGCTCCGCACCCCTTTTACCACAGCGGCAGCCTCTTTTTGTCCTTCCCTTCCTACCTGGCCGGCGGCCAAATCGTAATTTTAAAGGAACTCACCAACCCCCGCTGGCTGCTTGCGACCATTGCCGAAGAAAAGGTCAACAACGGGTGGGTGACCGTCCCCTGCATGTCGGACTCGGTCAACGCCGTCAAACGCGGCGACATCGACCTCCGGGAATTTGATTTTTCCCACGTGACCGGGAACATAGTCATCGGCGCCCAGCCGGTCCCCTATTCCCTCTTCCGGGACATGAAGGACCTGTTTCCCTTCAAGACCGGCAACATTTACGGCATTACCGAGGGAGGCGGCGGCGGCAGCTTCAACCTCTACGATCCCGATGTTCTTACCCGTCCCGGCTCCATCGGCAAACCCACCTTCAATACGGCCGCCCGCATCGTGGACGAACAGGACAACGACGTACCCGTGGGCACGGTGGGCGAACTCCTGCTCAAGGGCCCCCGGGTCATGAAGGAATACTTCCGCAATCCCGGACTGACCGCCCAGGTGGTTAAAGACGGCTGGCTCCATACCGGCGACATGGTGAAGGCGGACGAAGACGGTTTCGTGTACATCGCGGACCGCAAAAAAGACCTCATCATCCGGGGCGGGGAAAACATCTTCCCCTTGGAAATCGAGGACGTATTGCACCGCCATCCCAAAATCGCCGACGTGGCGGTCATCGGCTATCCCCACGAACGCCTGGTGGAGATAGCCTGCGCCGTCGTCCAACTCCATAACGGCCAGGCGATGGAGGAGGCGGAAGTGGTGGAGTTCTGCCAGGAACAGGGACTGGCCCGCTACAAGTGGCCGGAGAAGGTCGTCTTCGCCCCGGTGCTGCGCAACCCCACCGGCAAGATCCAGAAGTTCCTGCTGCGGGAAAAGTACGTCGGCACAAGGAGCGCCGTCTACCATCCCGACGATCGAAAGGAGTAAGCGCCGTGGCCTTTTACGATTGGGAAACCGAAACCATGCCCCTGGAGGTGCTCTCCGGCCTCCAACTCGAGAAATTCCGCGCCCAGGTGGGCCGGGTGTACCGTAACGCCTTCCTGGGCGGGCGCTACCGCGCTGCCGGCCTCGTGCCCGGCGATATCAAGGACTGGGACGACCTTGCCCGGGTGCCTTTCCTGACCAAGGACGACCTGCGGGAGAACTATCCCACCGGTCTGCTGTCGGGCGTCATGGCGCGGGTGGTCCGGGTCCACCTCACTTCGGGCACCACCGGCGTACCCGTACCAATGGTCTATACCGCGGGCGATATCGAGGTGTGGGCCGCCTGCATGGCCCGCAGTTTCACCGCCGGCGGCCTGACCAGGGACGACGTCGTCCAGCAGGCCCACGGCTACGGCCTCTTCACCGGCGGTCTGGGTTTCCACTACGGGCTGGAGAGGGTGGGCGCCTGCGTCATACCCACCGGGTCCGGAAACACCGAAAAACAGTTGCGGATCATGCGGGAATGGGGAACCACGGTCTTTACGGGCACCCCGACCTACGCCCTCCACGTCGGGGAAATCGCCCTGGAGAAGGGCATCGACCCGGTCCGCGACCTGGGCTTGCGCCTGGGTTTCCACGGGGGCGAGCCGTGTTCCGACGAAATGCGCCGGCGCATCGACGAACGACTGGGCTATGCCGCCCACGGCGGCGGCATGCGCCGCTGCTACGGTCTGACCGAAATGGGCGGCCCGTTCGCCATGGACTGTGAATACGTCACCGGCATCCACGTCTGGGGCGACCATTACCTGATGGAGGTGCTGGATCCCCTCACCCTCGAGCCGGTGGGTCCCGGCGAGCCCGGCGAACTGGTGCTGTCCAACCTGAGCTTCGAGGCCATGCCCTTTTTGCGCTACCGTACCGGTGACCGGGTCACCGCCACGGTCGAGCCGTGCCCCTGCGGCCGCACCCACCCCCGTATCACCCGCTTCCTGGGTCGGGTGGACGACATGCTGCTGGTTTCCGGCACGAACGTCTTCCCCAGCCAGGTGGAGTACGTCCTGCTGCAGCACGGCGAACTCTCCGAACACTGGCGCATTGTCGTCGGTGAGCGCAAAGGGCTCCACACCCTGCGGGTCCAGGTGGAACCCCGGCCCGGGGTCGCGTTGGACGAATCCCTGGTTGCCCTGCTGGAGGGCAGGCTAAAGGAGTCCCTGTCCATCACCTGCCGGATCGAGCCGCAAGCGTGCGGCGCCCTGCCCCGCTTCGAAGGCAAGGCGGTCCGGGTGGTGGACGAACGCTCCCGGGAATAGGATGATATATCCGGTGTCAAGGCTCATGCCCGGCCGGGCCCGGACCGGGGGGGAGACGGGGGCCGGTTTCCCCGGATCCCTTGGCCGGTCTGGTTTCCCGGCCCCACGGTGGCTGTTCGTTCCCGGGGGCGGGCAGTCATCAAAACAGGGCCGGAGCCTCTCACGCATATAACGGATACCAAAGGAGGTGGTCAGCCGGACCAACCCAAACGAGCCCGCCTAAGGATACGGGCACGGCGCGCGAAGGAAAAACACCATCAAACCAAAGGAGGGGTATCAATGGCGCACGAGGAATCGTTCCAGCCGGACGGCTACCGTTGGGTAATGCTGATCTTGTTCGTACTATTATCCCTGTTTTTATGGTCGGCCTGGTTCGCCCAGGCTCCGCTTCTGGATGCTTACTGGGGCAAGGTTTTCCACATCGGCGCCGCCACCGGCAACCTTCTGCTTTCCCTGCCTGGTTTGGTCGCCATCTTTCTGGGCGTTTCCACCGGCCGCTGGCTTGACACCGTCGGCACGAAGAAAATGCTCGGGATCGGCGCCATCTGCGGTCTGGTCGGTTTCGGCCTGCGCCCCCTGTTCATGACCTCCTTCCCTACCCAGGCCGTCCTGACCGTCATCGCCGGCTACAGCATCTGCGCCCTTACCGCATCCCTCGGCCCGCTGATGATCGAGTGGTTCGGCCATGAAAAGGCCCACAGTTTCATCGGCATCGGGGCCGGCTCCTTTTTCATCGGCGGGGGTCTGGGCATCATCGTCACCGTCTCCCTGCTGGGTCCGCTGGGCCTCGTCAATACCTTCTGGGTTTACAGCATCCTCATCCTGGTCATCACCGTGCTGTGGTGGATCCTGGCCCGCGGCAAGGAAACCGCCGGCCGGGGGGTGGAGAAACCTTCCTTCGCCAGCGAGTTCAAAAACGTCATGCAGGCGCCTTCGGCCTGGGTTAACCTGTTGGTGGCCGTTTTCGTCGGCGGGGCAACCGTCTTTGCCATGGGCTTTTTGCCCATGCAGATGGCCATCGCCAACAAGCTTTCACCGGCCACGGCCGGCACCATCGCCGGTCTCTTCCCCATCGCCATGGGCGCGGGCCTGATCTTTCTACCTCCTCTGGCCGGCCGCTGGGGCAGGAAGGTTACGGGCCTGATTTTCATGATCATCACCCTGGCCGTCTGGCTCGTTTACTCCAGCCAGCCCTCCTGGGCCATCGGCGGCCTGATCCTGGCGGCCATCCTGTTCGGCCTCTTCTTCGAGGTACCGTGGGCCCTTGCCTTCTCCCTCCAGGAGAGCATGCCCGGCGTCACCCCGGTCAACATGGGAGTGGCCGCCGGAGCCTACACGGTCGGTACCAACATCGGCGTTTTCGTCCTGCCCCTCATTCTGGGTTCCTTCGTCCAAAGCGCCGGACTGGCCGGCGGTACCTGGTCCCTTTTCGTCACCTACCTGATTGCGCTGGTGGCCTTGATTATCGTCAAGGAAAAGAAAGCCTGACCAACCGGTCTCCGGCGCCGGCGGTTCGCGGGGGCTCCCCTGCAGCCGCCGGGCGCCGGGTTGATACCGTCGGGGAACGCAAGATGACCAGCCCGCGGGCCGGAGCCGCCTTAACCGGCTCCGGCCCGCGGCTGACCGCGGCCGGCTGCCTGGTTTCCTTTATCGCCCTGGTCAAGGAGAATAGAGCCCGGGTTATCGTCCCACCGCCCAACCGTTCACGCCCGCCTGCGCCGAACGCCCCCGTTGTCCGCTGACCGGGCTTCCAAGGGAAAAGACCGGAGAATAAAGTTTGCACCGGCCGGGAGAAGGAGGTTTCGCCTTTTGGAACACGACCGCCTTTATTGGAACCCGCTCCTGGAAACCATGCCCCGCGAAAAACTGAGAGACCTCCAACTGGCCAAGTTCCAGCGTATCCTACGCTGGGCCTGGGCGAACTCGCCCCTTTACCGGCGGCTTTACGACGCGGCCGGACTGGTGCCGGACGACATCAGGACCTGGGACGACGTGCGCCGGATCCCCACCCTGGAGAAGGAGCATTACCGGAGCGCCCAGGCCAAGGATCCCTGGCCCTACGGGGAATCGCTCTGCGTGCCCATCGAGGAAGTGACCAATTACCACCAGACCAGCGGCACCACCGGCCAGCCCGTCTACCAGCCGGACACCTGGCGGGACTGGGAATGGTGGACCGAGTGCTGGTGTTACATCATGTGGGCCATGGGTTTCCGCAACACCGACCGGGTCTTTGTGCCCTTCGGCTACAACGTGTTCGTCGCTTACTGGGCGGGCCACTACGCGGCCGAGAAACTGGGTTGCGAAGTGGTCCCGGGGGGTGTCCTGAATACGGCGGAGAGGCTCCTCAAGATGAAGGAACTCCAAGTCACCGCCTTTATGGCCACCCCCACCTACGTGCTGGGGATGGCGGAAACCGCCCGCGAAAAGCTGGGCCTCGACCCCCGCGGCATGGGTATCCGGCGCATCCTGTGCGCGGGCGAACCCGGCGCGTCCGTCCCTTCCACCAAGCGGCGGATGGAGGAAGCCTGGGGGGCGGACGTGTACGACCACATCGGGGCCACCGAGATCGGCGGCTGGGCCTACGAGTGCACCCATAAACCCGGGGGCACCCACGTCAACGAGGGCATGTTCCTGGTGGAACTGGTCGACCTGGAAACCGGAGCCCCCGTAGAGGAACCCGGCCGGCTGGGACGGATCGTCATCACCGCCCTGGACCGCCTGGCCCAACCCTGCGTCCGCTTCGATTCCAAGGACGTGGCCATGTGGGCGGACGACTGTACCTGCGGACGGACCTTCCGCGTCTTGAAGGGCGGCATCCACGGCCGCACCGACCACATCACCAAGGTCAAGGGCGTGCTCTTTTCCCCCGTCAGCGTGGAGGAACTGGTACGCGAAATGCCCGAACTCGGCGACGAGTTCGAGCTGATCGTCCAAAAGAACGGCGACATCGACGAAGTCACCCTGAAGGTGGAGTTGCAGCCCCATTGTTGCGCCCGGGAGGCCGACGTCCGGGAGAAACTCGCGCGGGAATTCCGGATGAAGACCAACTTGAACTGCCGCCTGGAGTTTCACCCGTTCGGCCGGTTGCCCCGCTACGAAGTGAAAGCGAAGCGCTTCAAGGATCTGCGCCAGGACCATTGAAGGAGGTGCTAATCAATGACCCGGTCAGACGACGCCCCGGTCGTAGAGATCATACTCAGGATCAAGGAAGAGATTTTAAAACTGAGGAAAACAGCGGGGCACCTGCCCTGCGTCGACCGCAACTGCGAGCGGCTTTTGGCCGGCGTAGCCATGCTGGAGCTGGATATCGTCGATGTCTACACCCTGTTACAGGACAAGTCGGCCTAGACCGCCGCGGGAGGGGAAAAAATTGGGCCGGCCGTTCACCGGTCCGGAGATTACCGGTGCCGACGGCCCTTACCGCAATCCGCAGACCCCGCGCCGGCCGTCGACCGCCTTTCCAGTAATATTAGGGAGGGATGACAATGGCCGGATACAGGCCGCTTACCCCGGAGGAGAAGGAACACTACCAGGCCTTAAGCGACGAAAACCTGGCCTTTTTGCGCACGCGCTACAACCAGGTCAACCGCTGGGTGATCGCCGACCTGACCAGGCGCTCCGCCTACCGCTATCCCGACAAGCCCGCCCTGGTTACCGACGGGCTCTCCCTGACCTACCGCGGGTTGGAGGAGAGCGCCAACCGGGTGGCCTCGGCCCTTTTGCGGGAGGGCCTCGGGAAATACGACCGGGTGGCCATCCTGGCCCACAACACGGTCCACCACGTCCTGACCTGGCTGGGCACGGCCAAGGCCGGCGGCATCTACCTGGCCGTGAACTACCTCCTGCGCGGCCCGGATATAGCCTACTGCATCAACCACTCCGAAAGCACCGTCTTTATCATCGAAGATTCCCTGTATCCGCTGGTCAAGGACGTACTGCCGGACATGCCCGGGGTGCGCAAGTTCATCTGGTCGGACCAGGGCACCGGGGAGCGGCCCCCGGACGGCATGGAGGCTTTCGACGCCTGGTGCGCCTCCGGAAGCCCCGCCACCCCCGACGTACATCTGACCATCGAAGACCCGGTACAGATGACTTACACCTCCGGCACCGAATCGCTGCCCAAGGGGGTTATCCTGACCAACCAGGCCCTGTTGTCCCAGTACATGAGTTGCATCGTGGACGGCCGGTACACCCCGGAGGACGTAAACTTAAACGCCCTGCCCATCTTTCATTGCGCCCAGCGGGACGTCTTCCTGACCCCCTGCCTGTGGCTGGGCGCCACCAACGTCCTGCTCCCGCAGGCCTCTCCCCAGGCCATGCTGGCGGCGGTGGAAAAACACCGGGCGACCATGCTCTTCGCCCCGCCGACCGTCTGGATCGCGCTCATCCACCATCCCGAGTTCGACCGTTACGACCTCTCCTCGATCACCAAGGGCTATTACGGCGCCTCCATCATGCCGGTGGAGGTCCTGAAGGAAGTCCAGCGAAAACTGCCCAACTGCGAAAACCTCTACAACTATTACGGTCAGACCGAACTCTCCCCCTACCACACGATGCTCAAGCCCGAATGGCAGATCACGAAGGCCGGCTCCGCCGGCCAGGGCGGCCTGAACATGGAGACCCGGATCGAGGACGAAAACCACGCCCCGATAACCCAAAGCGGCCTGCCGGGGGAAATCTGCGGCCGGGGACCGCACGCCATGCTCCTCTACTTCAAGGATGCGGACAAGACCGAGGAGGCCTTGGCCCACGGCTGGTTCCACAGCGGGGACATCGGCGTACTGGATGATGACGGTTTCATCACCGTGGCCGACCGCAAGAAGGACATGGTCAAGACCGGGGGCGAAAACGTGGCCAGCCGCGAGGTGGAAGAGGTCGTCTACCGCGACCCGCGGGTCCTGGAGGTGGCCGTCGTCGGTCTGCCCCACCCGGTCTGGATCGAGGCGGTCACCGCGGTGGTGGTGCCCAAGGAGGGGCGGGAAATCCGGACCGAAGAAATCCTGGATCTCTGCCGGCGCCACCTGGCTCCCTTCAAGGTACCCAAGGCTGTCCTCTTCCTGCCGGCCCTGCCCAAGACCCCTTCGGGGAAGATCCTGAAACGGGATCTGCGGGAACAGAACAAGCACCTGTTCCAGGACCGGTAGGGACGCTTGGATCAGAGCCTCCGGTTGGACCGGGGAAGATGCCGTTCCGGCCGACTTTGGGCGGCCGGATGCACGTAAACCGCATTAATGTCCGACCTGTTCGGCTAGCCTCTCGTAGAGCTTCCCGAACAGGTCCTTGTGATGTTTGGATGTGGTCGTCCTCGAACCGGGATCGGGATTCAAGCCAACAGGCGCCCGGGTGCGGGATGGAGATCCTGTTTGGGGGTATGGCCGGAAGGTATTTCAGACAGATAAGGAAGGCAATGGCTTTGTGGTCCGGCTTGCTTTTGGGGACGGCCTGGGCTGTACCGGGGCCGCGTGACCAAGCAGACTTCGCCGGCCGGAAGAGGCGGGCTGACCGGCGGATACTTGTGGCTAAAGCACGGGGAACGCCCTGGCCATGGGGAGACTCGGCTCAGACCCGTAAGTTCACCATTCGGCCTTGCCAAACGACGCGAGGCAATCTTGACAACGCCTAGCGCAATGGCGTACAATATACCAGGTATCGAGGCAAAACGTCATTAGTATTCGACCTAAATGTCTACTCAAACAGACGGTAGCACGACCGGAGACCCTGCCTCGGTTTGACAAAACGGTCCTAATGGAGGTGCCCTCCGTGATCAAGGGCAACTGGTCATCCAGTAAACGAAACGCCATCGAACTTCTGAATGCCGCCCTTGGGACACGATATCGATCAAAGCCCTACGATATGAACAATCCAGACGACGTTGCGCATATGGTTACATACATTAGTGGCGAGTTTATGGATCTGTGTCACTATAGCACTGAGATTGACAGCATGCTAGAGTATCTCGACGAAAGCATTGAGACATATTACCCCGCGGAGTGGATATCGGCTGATCTGGCAGTCAGTGATATCAAGACCGATATCCCCATGGCCAAAGCATATTTACAATTACGCAGGGCCGGCAAGACCATGAACAAGGCGTTGGTTGAGGCGGCGGCACGCTGCAAGGAAGCGTGGTCCCTCTTCCTCGGTAACCCTGCATACGGCAAGAAAGCGTTGGAAATTACGGGCCTCGAAGAAATCCCGGTTCTTGACCAGGACACCCTGAAGAAAATAGACATCATAGATCTTGCCATCGAAATAGACTGGCCGTATGTAGTCCACGATTCAGCCAGGCAACTGGGCCGTTCCCTAATCAATGCTGCAACGGCGGCCGGCGGGCGATAACTTGGGATTCCCCCCTTGCCTTCCACTCCAGTAACAGCTTTTCGTGAATGCCGGCCAGCATCTGCACCCACCTCGGCATCTCCTGCAGCTTTTCGCCGCCGGACCCGCAGGAAGCCAGCTCTTGTTCCACAATGCCCTGGAGGTTCCGGTAGGCCTCGATCCGCATCCTGATGGTGTTACCCCAGGCGGATTCCCCCACTAGTAATAGTCCGACCGCTCGCCCGGCACAGCCACCTTTTCCAGAAAGCCGAAGGACAGCAGAAGCCTCAGGTTGGTGGAAACACTGCTCCGGCTTACCGACAGGTGGGGTTCGTAGCAGCAAGTGTATTTGTCAATCAGTAATATGTGTAGGTATTGACCGGTGGCCTATTTTCCGATATAATTGACCATCATGGAAAAGATGTTCAGCGCAGGAGAGGCAGCCAGGCGTCTG
>JAJYZD010000013.1 GCA_021800315.1 Bacillota bacterium
TCGCCTGGCTGCCTCTCCTGCGCTGAACATCTTCTCCATGATGATCAATTATATCAGAAAATAGGCCGCCGGTCAATACCTACACATATTACTGATTGACAAATACACTTGCTGCTACAAACCCTTTGGCCGGAGGCCGGTTTCCGTCCCTCCCCGTTAGTCCGCCTTGCCCCGCTCCCGCGTCCAAGGTATAATTGACCAGCGGAAGGGGACAACGGGGTGAGGACGATTTGAGCCAAAACGGGGGATGGATCGTTACGGCTTCCCGGGACTGCCGGGTTACCCGGGAGGAGTTGGCGGTCTTGGCCCGGGAAGTGGGGGCGGTGGTGGCGCCCCGGCTGGAGCGGCCGCTGGCTTCGGTGCTGGCGGAGTTCGGCGCCCGGTTCGCCCTGGTGGTGCAAAAGCGGGGCCTGGTGGCGAGCGACGGGCGGGACTCGGTCTTCTTTCACCCCGGGATGGCCCATGTGCGCATAAAACAGATGGCGGCGGGGGAAACTGACCGGATGGTGGAAGCGATGGGCCTCCGGCCGGGAATGACGGTGCTGGACTGTACCCTGGGCCTGGGCAGCGACGCCGTCGTGGCCGCGCACGCCGTGGGGCCGGAAGGGCGGGTGACCGGCCTGGAGGCGGTGGGGCCGCTGGCCGTCCTGGTGCGGCGGGGCCTGGCCGGCTACCCGGGGCGGTTGGGCGCGGCCATGGGCCGCGTCGACGTCGTCGCGGCGGACCACGGGGCAGTTCTGCCCCGCCTGCCGGCGGGCAGTTACGATGTGGTATATTTCGATCCCATGTTCCGCCGCCCGGTGTTCCATTCCCCGGGCATCGCCCCCCTGCGGGGGCTGGCGCTGGGAGCGCCGCTTGCGCGGGAATCGGTGGTGGAGGCTTTGCGGGTGGCCCGGTTCCGGGTGGTCCTGAAGGAACGGCGGGGGAGCCCGGAATTTGGGCGCCTCGGGTTTACGGTGGTCGAAGGCGGCCGGTATTCCCTGGTGGCTTTCGGGAAACGGGAGGCGGGGGCATGACGCCGCTTCTTGTAGTGGTGGGGCCTACGGCTACGGGCAAAACGGCCCTGGCCGTGGAACTGGCGCAACGGTTGGACGGCGAGGTGATCAGCGCCGATTCCATGCAGGTCTACCGCTACATGGATATCGGTACGGCCAAACCGACGGTGGAGGAAAGGCAGGGCATACCCCACCACCTCATCGACGTGGTCGACCCGGACCAGGAGTTCAACGCGGCCCTGTACGGGGAACTGGCCCGCCGGGCGGTGCGGGAGGCGGCCGCGCGGGGGCGCTGGCCCATTTTGGCCGGCGGCACCGGTTTGTACATACGCTCGGTCACCGATCCCTGTTCTTTCGGCGCGATCACGGGTGACCAGGGCTTGCGCAGCCAACTGGAAGAGGATGCCGCCGGGGGGGAGGACCTGCACCGCCGCCTGACGGCGGTGGACCCCGTAACGGCGGCCCGCCTCCATCCCAACGACTTGCGCCGGGTGATCAGGGCCCTCGAGGTCTATCTGCTGACCGGCACGCCCCTTTCCCAGTACCAGCGGCGCGATCGGTCCCGCGAGGGGGAATTCCGGCCGCTAGCCTTCGGGCTCACCGCCGACCGCCCGGCCCTCTACCGCCGGATCGGGGAGAGGGTGGACCGGATGCTGGCCGGCGGGCTTCTGGCCGAGGTGGAGGGGTTGCGGCAGCGGGGCTACGGTCGCCGCCTAACCGCGATGCAGGGTCTCGGCTACAAGGAACTGGCGGGTTTCCTGGCGGGAGAGACCGATTACGAAAGCGCCGTGGAAATGGTCAAGCGCGGCACCCGCCGGCTGGCCAAGAGGCAATGGACCTGGTTTGGCCGGGACAAGAGCATCCGTTGGTTTACGGCGGAGGGTAAAATGCAGGGAGTGGCGGAGGAAATAGCGGGGCAACTGGCAGGAGTGCCGGGGCCCGGTGTCGAAAAGATGGGCAGATAATTATGGCAGGGGAGGAATCGTCTTTGACCAAGACCCCTATTAACTTACAGGATACTTTTTTGAACCAGGTCCGCAAGGAAAACATACCGGTGACCATTTTCCTGATCAACGGTTTCCAGCTCAAGGGGATGGTCAGGGGCTTCGACAGCTTTACCGTCATTTTGGAGAGCGACGGCAAACAGTTGATGGTATACAAGCACGCCATCTCCACCATCAGTCCCATGCGGGCGGTGAACACGTCCTTCGCCGAACCGAAGACCACATAGCCCAAACCGTTCGTAGCGCAGGAACAGGGAAAGCAGGCGGGGACCGCCTGCTTTCCCTGTTCATCCGGGTTGACTAGTAAGAGAATTTCAAATCGCCGATGACGATGGCCACGGGGAGTGACTGCAGCCACTGGTTCGTGACGTTGGTGTTGAAGTAGTACAGCGCCCCGTTGGTGGGATCCTGGCCGGCCAGGGCGTCCCGGGCCGCGGCGATGCCGCTGGCGCTGGCCGGGTTGTTGATCCAGCCGTTGAGCACAGGGGTGAACTGGTAGGCCCCTGTGGTCGGGTCGATCTCGTAGATCACGCCGGTGATGGTGTCGGGGAACAGCGGGCTCTTGACCCGGTTGAGCACCACGGCGCCTACCCCGACCTGTGCGGCGAAGGGTTCGCCGTCGGCTTCGGCGGTAATCAACCTGGCCAGCAGGTTCTCTTCGGCGGCGGTGTATACGACGGTTCCGGTGGCACTGGGGGCCGGTACGAATATGTTTTGGGACGGATAGATGGCGTTCGATACCAGGTTGTTAACCGCGGTGACAAAGGCAACCGTCGTCTTGTACCGCGTGGCGATGGTGTAGAGGCTGTCCCCGGGCTGGACCGTGTAGGTGCTGAGCGGACCCGTGGGTACGATCAGCACCTGGCCGGGACTGAGCGCGGTGGCCGGGCTCAGTCCGTTGTCAGCCGCGATCCGGCCCGCCGTGGTGTTGAAATAGCCGGCGACGGCCGCCAAAGTGTCTCCGGGCTGTACCACGTAGGGCACCGAGGTGCCGCCGGCCGGGATCTTGAGCGTCCGGCCCGGGTAGATCACACCGTTCGTGATGCCGTTTTCCTGTGCCAACTGGTACGAGCTGAGCCCGTACTTCCGGCCGACCAGGTACAGGGTGTCGCCGGGCTGGACGTTGTACAAGGCGCCGGCTGCCAGGCTGACCGGTATCACCAGGTTCTGGCCCGGGTAGATGCTGTCGGAACCAAGGTTGTTGGCGTATACGATGGCCCGTACGCTCGTGTTGTATCGGCCGGCGATAAGGTACAGGGTGTCACCCGGGACCACCGTATAGGGAACGGTAACCTGGGCCTGGGCCGGAATCACCGCCGGGAGCAGGGACATGGTGACGGTAAGTACCGTAGCCTGGAGAAAAGCCAGGATTCGTCTTCTCATTGCTTACCTCCTTCTGTTGACTCCACCCCGGCTGTATGGCAAGTTCGCCAGGGCTTACCGCTATGATTCGACAATTTCCAAACGTATTCCTTCCTGGGGTGTGATGTAAAATTTGGTAGTTACCTGTCTGCGCAACCGGGTTAGCGGCATCTTGCGGGATAACTCGTAAATTCCTTCCCGCCCCCATATATTTTAACGACGGCCTTTGCTCAGGCTGCAGGCGGGGGGGTGAGGCGCCGGTCCGCGGTGGGCGGCGCTCCGGCTTGAAGATAACGATGTGGCACGCCCAGAGTACCGGCAACAGGAACCAGGCCCAGAGAAGGGTTGCCAGGACTCAGGTCGTCGCCCTGCCGGCGGCGGGCGACAAGGGTGTTCCGGAGGAGGTGCGCCGCAAGGCGGCCCAGGAGATTCTGGGCGAGTTGGACCGGCTGGTGGGGCTGCAAGAGGTTAAGGAACTGATCGGGGAGATTCACGCCTTTGCGGAAATTCAGCGGCGGCGTCTGAAAGAGAACCTGATAACCCGGCCCCTGGTTCTGCACATGGTTTTCAACGGCAATCCAGGCACCGGGAAAACCACGGTGGCCCGTTTCATCGGCCGGCTTTTCAAGGAGATGGGCACGCTGTCCAAGGGCCACCTGGTCGAAGTGGAACGGGCCGACCTGGTAGGGGAGTACATCGGGCATACGGCCCAGAAGACCCGGGAACAGGTCCGGCGGGCCCTGGGCGGCATTCTCTTCATCGACGAGGCCTATTCCCTGGCCCGCGGCGGCGACAAGGACTTCGGCAAGGAGGCCATCGACGCCCTGGTAAAGGGTATGGAGGACCACCGGGACAACCTGATCCTGGTCCTGGCCGGCTACCGGGAGGAGATGGAGTGGTTCATCGAGTCCAACCCGGGGCTTAGGTCCCGTTTCCCCATCCATCTGTCCTTCCCCGATTACAACGTCGGTCAGCTGATCGAGATAGCCGAGTTGTTTCTGAAGGAACGCCAGTACGAACTGACGGCGGGGGCCCGCGAGGAACTGCGCCTGACCCTGGAACGGGAGACCAGGAAACACGAGCACAGCGGCAACGCCCGCCTGGTGCGCAACCTGATCGAACGGGCCATCCGCCGGCAGGCCGTCCGTCTGGTGGGATCCACCAACTCGCACCGCTCGGAGCTTCTCACCCTGACCCGGGAGGATATCAGCCGGGGCAGCGGAGGACGGGACTGGGGGGTGTAAGGATGGGTGCACTTGCAACCGTGGAAGCGGTGTAATAAAATGTGGGTAGTAGGTCAGGTTTGGGCCGGCGAAACAGAAATTGGGACGGAGGGATGGACATGGGCGAGGTGCGGGCCAGGGTGCGCTTGACCAATGCGGTTGATGAAGAAAATGCGCGGCGGAATATCATCAAAACCGGGGAGATCAGAAGTTACGTAGCCGACGCTCTGGTGGATACCGGGGCCGTGCGCTCGGTGGTGCCGGCCTTCGTTGTGGAACGTATGGGCCTGAGCCTGCGGGGACGGAAGGTGGTCGAATATGCGGACGGCCGGAAAGAATCAGTAGGTATGACTGGTCCGGTGATATTCGACATCGACGGCCGGGACACCCTGGAAGAGGCCCTGGTTTTGGGCGACGAGGTGATCATCGGCCAGACCGTCCTGGAGAAAATGGACTTGTTTGTGGACTGCGCCAATCGCCGGCTTTATCCCAATCCGGCCCATCCCGACCAGCCAATTTCCAGGATGAAATAGGGACGCCGGGCCGGCTCCGGGATGACGGTCAAACATAAAGACGCCGGGGTGATTCCCGGCGTCCCGTCGTTGGATCCGGCACAAAGCCGTCAGGTAATGTCCACCACGTGGCCGCCGGCGTACCATTGCAACCCGTGCCTTGCGTCGGCGCGGAATTTTTCCATCTCCCGTCCAGGTGGAACTTCCGGAGCCGGGGTCGTCCTGGCGCAAAATTACGTCTATAGGCGGCTTTTGTATCCGGCGCCCTTTTAATGACCAAAAAAAACCTCAGCCTTGACAATTTCCGGACCGGCGTGTCAATATTATCATTGGTTGAAGCAACCAGGAGGCCGGGGATCTTACCGGCTCCGGCTGGATAAACTTTTTTCGAGGTGCAACTTCTATGGTAATGCCGCTCAACGTGATGGTACAACTGAAACTGGCCAACCGGCCGGGTACCCTGGCCCGGGTTTTGACCACGGTGGCCGAGTACGGGGGCAACCTGGGTTCGATCGACCTGGTATCCGTCTCTCCCGGACACAAGGTCCGGGACCTGATGATCGGTCTGCACGACAGCCAGCAGATCCAGCCCCTTCTCGACAAGCTGGCCGGCCTGCCGGACATCGAACTTCTCCATGTGGCTGACCGGGTGCTCCTGGCACACCGGGGCGGCAAGATCCAGGTGGTGCCCAAGCGTCAACTGCAGAACCGGGAGGACCTGGCCGTGGTCTATACGCCGGGCGTGGCCAGGGTTTCCCAGGCCATCTACGACCGCCGGGAATACGTGTACGACCTGACCATGAAGGGAAATACCATCGCCATCGTCACCGACGGTTCGGCGGTTTTAGGCCTGGGCAACCTGGGACCGGAGGCCGCCCTGCCGGTCATGGAGGGCAAGGCCATGCTCTTCAAGAGTTTCGGGGAGGTGGACGCCGTTCCCCTGTGCCTTTCCGTGCACGAACCGGACGCGATTATCGCGGCGGTGGCCGCGGTGGCCCCGGCCTTCGGCGGCATCAACCTGGAAGACATAGCCGCTCCCAAGTGCTTTGAGATCGAAGAGAAACTCTCCGCCATGCTCGACATTCCGGTGTTCCACGACGACCAGCACGGCACGGCCATCGTGGTCCTGTCCGGCTTGATCAACGCCCTGAAGGTGACCGGGAGGGAGATGGGCTCGGCCAGGGTTGTCATGAGCGGGGCGGGGGCGGCCGGTGTAGCCATCGCCAAGATCCTGCTCGGGGCGGGGGTGGGCGACCTGGTGGTCTGCGACCGGGAGGGGGCCATCAACCGGGAGCGCAAACTGGACGTTCCGTCCAAAGCCTGGCTGGCGGGGCACACCAACCGGGTAGGGAAAAGAGGGAGCCTGCAGGAGGTGGTTACCGGCGCCGACGTGTTCATCGGGGTCTCCGGGCCCGGACTCCTGGTCCGCGAGGATATCCGGCGCATGGCCCCCCGCCCGGTGGTGTTCGCCCTGGCCAACCCCGAGCCGGAAGTGGACCCGGAAACCATATATGACATAACCGGGGTCCTTGGTACCGGGCGGTCCGACTATCCGAACCAGATCAACAATGTGCTGGCCTTCCCCGGTGTTTTCCGGGGCGCCCTGGACTGCCACGCGCGGTCCATCAACGAGGAAATGATCCTGGCGGCCGCCCGGGCTCTGGCGGAAAGCGTGAAGGAAGAGGAACTGGCCGCGGATTACATCATTCCGTCAGTCTTCAGCCCGGACGTGGCCGCGCATGTGGCCGGCGCGGTGGGGGATGCCGCCGTGAAAAGCGGCGTGGCCCGCAAACTGCCGCAGGTGCGGGAAACTTTTGAACATTAACAACGGGGAGGGTTTTGGCGTGGCTTTGACCAAAGGTTCGGTGCGCGTTCCGGCCGGGGTGCCGGACAGCGCCCAGGAGGACTACCGGGACAACTTCCTGGCCGTAACCAGGGGTAGCGGCAACCTGATGCTGTTTGCCGGCGATCAAAAGGTCGAACACCTGAACGAAGACTTTTTCGGCCCGGGGATCGCGGCCGACGACGGTGATCCGGAGCACCTGTTCCGCATCGCCTCCGGGGCCCAGATCGGGGCGTTCGCCACCCAGATCGGTCTGATCTCCCTGTACGGGCGGGATTACCCCGGCGTCCGGTACATTGTCAAGTTGAACTCCAAGAGTCCCCTGGTGGGTACGGAACTGGGGGAGCCGATCAGCCGGGAGTGGGTGGACGTGGACCAGGTCATGGACTTCAAACGGGATTCGGGCCTCCTGGTCGCCGGGGTGGGTTACACGATTTACCTGGGCAGCGGGTTCGAAAACCAGATGCTGGGCGAAGCGGCCCGGATCGTTCACCAGGCTCACCGGTACGGACTGGTCACCGTGCTTTGGATCTACCCGCGCGGCCGGGCCGTGGGGGAGGAAAAGGACCCGGCGCTGATAGCCGGGGCCTGCGGGGTGGCGGCCTGCCTGGGCAGCGACTTCGTCAAGGTGAACTATCCGGAAGGTGGGGGAGATGCCTTTCAGCCGGCGGTACGGGCGGCCGGACGTTGCGGCGTGGTCTGCGCGGGCGGGTCGAGCACGGATGTGCGCGCCTTTCTCACCCGCCTGTGGCACCAGATCTTCGTCAGCGGCGCCCGCGGTAACGCCACCGGCCGCAACATCCACCAGAAGCCCCTGGAAGAGGCCGTACGCATGTGCAACGCCATTTCGGCCATCACCATCAAGGGCATGAACGTCGACCAGGCCATGGCGGTTTACACCGGCGAAACGGCGCTGGTTTTGGAGGGCTACGGTGCCAGGCTCCATTGACTGGCCACGCTTACGTGACGCGACCCTGGCCCGGGTGGCCCCGGTCTGGCGGGCGGTGGACGGCCTGGTCCTGGCCAATACGGCCCGGGTGCTGGAAGCCTTTCAGGCGTGCCGGGTGAGCGAGTACCACTTCCACGCTACCACCGGTTACGGGTATGGCGACGAAGGGCGGCGGACGCTGGAGACCGTCTTTGAGCGGGTGTTCGCCGCCGAAAGGGCGCTGGTGCACCCCTCGATCGTATCAGGCACCCACGCCCTGGCCGTAGCTCTTTTGGGCCTGCTGACGCCGGGACAGGAACTCCTTTCCCCCTTCGGCGCGCCGTACGATACGCTGGAGGGCGTGATCGGCGCCGCCGGCGGTCCACCCGGTTCGCTGGCATCCCTGGGTGTTTCCTACCGCCAGGTCGAACCCCGGCCGGACGGCACTCCCGACTGGGCGGGGATTGCCGGGGCGGTCAATTCCCGGACGGCGGTCGCGCTGCTCCAACGTTCCGGCGGCTACAGCGACCGCCCGGCCCTTTCGCTGGCCGCCCTGGGGGCGGTGATCGCCTGTCTCAAGCGGCAAAACAGTAACCTGGTTGTAGTGGTGGACAACTGTTACGGTGAGTTTGTCGAGGCGGCAGAACCGCTGTCGGTTGGCGCCGACCTCGTCGTGGGCTCCCTGATCAAAAACCCGGGCGGGGGTCTGGCCCCGTCCGGCGGCTACGTGGCGGGACGCGCGGGTCTGGTGGAGCGCTCCGCCGCCCGGCTGACCGCACCCGGCCTCCTCGGCGCGGTCGGGCCGTCCCCCGCGGGCTGGCGGCTGCACTTCCAGGGGTTTTTCCAGGCTCCCCACGCTGTGGGGGAGGCTCTGAAAGGGGCGGTGTACGCCGCTTCCCTGGCGCAAAGCCTGGGACTCGTGAGCCGGCCGGCCTGGGATGCGCCGCGGACCGACATCATCCAGGCCATCGAAACGAGCCGGCCGGATCTGCTGCGGGCCTTTTGCCACGGTCTGCAAGCCGCTTCCCCGGTCGACGCCCACGCGGTGCCGGAACCGGGCCCCCTGGCCGGCTACTCCGGGCCGGTGATCATGGCCGCGGGGACCTTCGTGCAGGGGGCGTCCCTGGAGCTGACCGCCGACGGGCCCTTCCGGCCTCCGTACACCGTTTACCTGCAGGGCGGCCTTTCCTGCGCCCACGTGCGCCTGGCGGTCGAAAACGCGCTGAAAGCGGTGCTGGAACTACTGTGAGCGATGAGGGGGGCGGATCTTGCAACTGAAGCAACTGGATGCCTTCTTGCGGGTGGCGGAGCTGAAAAGCTTCACCAGGGCGGCGCAGCAGCTGTTCATGAGCCAGCCGGCCATCAGCTTCCAGATCAAGTCCCTGGAGGAAGAACTGGGAGCCAGTCTTTTCCGTCGCCGGGACAAAAAGGTGTTGCTCACCGAGGCGGGCGAAATGCTTTACCCGGAGGCCCGACAGATGGTCAAGCACTTCCAGCGGGTCAAGGTGGCCCTCGATGAACTCCGGGGTCTCAAGACGGGCAAGTTGACCGTGGGTGGGAGCACCGTTCCCGGGGAATATATCCTGCCGGCCATGCTCGGCCTGTTCAAGACGAGCTACCCGGGTATAGCGGTGAGCCTGAAGATCGGCGACAGCCGGCAGGTGGCCGCCCGGGTCCGGGAGTGGGAATTCGATCTTGGCGTCACCGGGGCCCCCGTGGCGGTGGACGGACTCACCTGCACCCGCTGGCTCGGCGACCGGTTGATAGTGGTGTCCGCCTCCCCGGCGGGGGAGACGGACCTGGCCGGCCTGGCGGCCGGCCCGCTGGTGCTGCGGGAGGCCGGCTCCGGGACCAGGCAGGTGCTGGAAGAGCGGTTGGCGGAAGCCGGCTATCCTTTGGAAGAGTGCGCGCAAACGGTGGAGATGGGCAGCACCCGGGCCGTGATAAGCGCGGTGGAAGCCGGCCTGGGTCTGGGCGTGGTCTCCGTCTGGGCGGCAGCCGAGCCCCTGGCCCTGGGACGCCTGGGGGAAGTAAAGGTGGCAGGTCTGAACCTGGACCGCCACTTTTACCTGGTACGCCGGGAGGCCGGACCGGGCAGCTTCGCGCTGGACGCCTTCCACGACTTCTTGCTCACGCGGCTGACGGACGACGCGCAGTGAGCGGAAAAAGGAACCCGGGTGGTTGTCACCCGGGGCGTCGGCGGCGTTTGGCGGTGTGTTAGGCCCGCAATCTATCCTCCAGTGCCGCCAGTTGGGAGACCAGTTCCCGGGGCAGATGGTCACCGAACCAGGCGTAGTACTCGCGGATCGATTCAACCTCCCGCAGCCAGCCTTCCCTGTCCACGGTCAACAATTCTTCCATGGCCGCGTCGCCGGTATCCAGTCCTTCGCGGTCGATGGCTCCGGGAGCCGGCATCAGGCCGATCGGGGTCTCAACCGCCCGCCCCGTGCCGGTGACCTGTTCGAAAATCCACTTCAAAACGCGGCAGTTCTCGCCGTATCCCGGCCAGAGCCATTGACCGAGGGCGGATTTGCGGAACCAGTTCACGTAGAAGATTTTCGGCAACCCGGCGGGGTCGGCGCTTTGGCCGATGTTCAGCCAGTGTTGGAAGTAGTCGCCCATGTGGTAGCCGCAAAACGGCAGCATGGCGAAAGGATCGCGGCGCACCCGGCCGATGTTGGTGGATATCGCCGCCGCCGTGATTTCCGAACCCACGATGGAACCCAGAAAAACCCCGTGGGCCCAGTCGAAGCTCTGATGCACCAGGGGCACGATGTTGGGGCGGCGCCCGCCGAAAAGAAAGGCGGAGATCGGCACTCCCCGGGGATTCTCCCACTCCGGGGAGATGGAGGGGCACCGGGCGGCCGGGGCGGTGAAACGGGAGTTGGGGTGGGCGGCCGGCCTCGTGGAGCCCGGCGCCCAGTCCCGGCCCTTCCAGTCGGTCAGATTCCCCGGCGGATCGTAACCGATGCCCTCCCACCAGACGTCCCGGTCCCCGGTGAGGGCTACGTTGGTGTAGATGGAATCGGCGGCCATGGTTTTCATCGCGTTGGGGTTGGATGCCGTGGAGGTGCCGGGGGCTACGCCGAAAAAGCCGGCCTCGGGGTTGATGGCGTACAGGCGTCCGTCCGGGCCGAACTTCATCCAGGCGATGTCATCCCCCACCGTCTCCACTTTCCAGTCCGGAATGGTCGGAATCAGCATCGCCAGGTTGGTCTTGCCGCAGGCGCTGGGAAAGGCGCCGGCGATGTAGATCTTTTGTCCCCGGGGATTGGTGAGGCCCAGGATCAGCATGTGTTCGGCCAGCCATCCCTCGTCGCGGGCCTGGACCGAAGCTATCCGGAGGGCGAAGCACTTCTTGCCGAGCAGCGCGTTGCCGCCGTATCCGGAACCGTAGGACCAGATCAACCGTTCCTCGGGGAAGTGGCTTATGTACTTGCGCTCCATGGGGGCGCAAGGCCAGGAGGCGTCTTTTTCGCCCGGCGCCAGCGGGGCGCCGACCGAATGGAGGCAGGGCACGAAGTCGCCGTCGTCGCCGAGGATGTCGAGGACCTTTTGGCCCATCCGGGTCATAATCCGCATGTTGACGGCCACGTACGGGCTGTCGGTCAACTCGACCCCGATCTTGGAAATCGGCGAGCCCAGCGGACCCATGGCGAAGGGAATTACGTACATCGTCCGGCCCTGCATGCAGCCGGAGTATAAACCGGTCATCGTCCGCTTCAATTCGCCCGGATCGATCCAGTTGTTGGTCGGACCGGCATCCTCCTTCCGGCGGGAGGCGATAAAGGTGCGTTCTTCGACGCGGGCCACGTCCGAAGGATCGGTGCGGAACAGATAGCAGCCCGGGCGTCTTTCCGGGTCCAAAGGCGTGGCCGCGCCCACGTCGACCATCCCGGCCAGCAGCCGGTCGTATTCCTCCCGTGATCCGTCGCACCAGTGGACGTGGTCTGGCCGGCACAGTCCGGCCATTTCATTTACCCAGTTTTGCAGAGTCTTGTTCATCGGTTCGATCTGGCGCGCACACCCTCAGCCGGGGCATTAACGCCGGTGCCACCTGCCTTTCTTCGGGAAGGTCCGGGTAGGGAAACTGCCGTATGTATCGCGTATACCGTATTCCCCTTGTCATCATACCGGCTTTTTCTGAAAAATTCAACACCCGGCCCGGCAGGCAGCGCACGTAGCCCGGCGACGACGTGGCGATCCATTTCCGGAGACCGGCGAGCCGGGCGGACCCATGGCGAAGGGAATTACGTACATCGTCCGTCCCTGCATGCAGCCGGAAACTAAACCGGTCATCCGCCATCTTTCCGGTCACGGACAGACGGGAGTTGGCCTTCGCGGTGATGACGTCTCCTTAGAAGGTACAACGAAAGCCCTGCCTGCCAATTGAGCCCTGCGGGTGTTGCTTTATAACGTTTTACGTTATATTATATAATGAAAAATGTAATGTTTAGAGAGAGGTGCGTCAGGCGTGCCTGGTCAGCCTTTTCCGATCAGCGGCCCCATTCCCCCGGAAGATATCGTGGACCGCGAAGACTTCCTCGACTCCCTTGAGACCAGGCTGGCCGACGGTCAAAGCGTGGTCCTGGCCGGTCCCCGCCGGACAGGGAAGACATCCCTGGCGCACGAAGTGTTGCGGAGGCTGGGAAAGCGGGGGTTTTACACCGGCGCCGTCGACCTCTTCCGGGTCACGGACCGGCGGGAGTTGGCCTTCGCGGTCATTGACGCCTGTTTGCAGAACAGGACCGGTTTACGGAAGACCGCCGCCACTTTGCAGGAACGGCTCAAGACCCTGGCCGGTTCCGCGAAATTGGCGGTTAAACTGCACGATGTGGAATTCGATTTCCGGTACCTGGGCGAGGAACCCGATGAAAAAGAGTTGCTTCATTACGCTTTGGACCTGCCCGAGAGACTGGCGCAAGCGGACGGCAGATCCATGGTTGTGGTGTTCGACGAATTCCAGGACGCCGGCACGGTGGCGGACGAGAGAATCTACAAGTTAATGCGCTCCTACTTCCAAAACCACCGCAAGGTGTCCTACCTCTTCCTCGGTTCCAAGGAAGGCCTGATGAAGAGGCTTTTCAGCCGGGAAAGCGAGGCCTTTTTCCGCTTTGCCGTCATTCTTCCCCTGCCCCCGATTCCGGTTGACGCCTGGACGGCCTATATTTCCGGCAAATTCGCCCAAGCGGGCCTGTCTGTTAATGAAGAACGGGTTCCGGAAATCGTCCGGCTTACCGGAGGGCATCCTCAGGACACCATGCTGCTTTGCGCGGAACTGTACCGTATAGGGGGGATCGGCAGCGGCCGGCTTTCCCTGGACGCGGTCAGGATGGCTTACGAGCAAACGATGGTCCTGCTCGGCCCCATGTTCGACGAGATGCTCTTCGAATTGGCACCCAGGGCTGACCAGCGTAAGGTCCTGAAGCGGATCGCCCGGGGGGAGGCCGTTTACTCAGGGGGCGGCCGGGCGGCGGAGATCAAAAGAGCGCTGGACGCGCTCGGGTCGAAGGCCTTGATCGAGAAAAACGGGCGGGGCGCCTACCGGTTCCTTGAGCCCTTGTTTCGGGATCATGTCTTGCGCGTTCTGGATTGAGGCACGGAGAGCCGGGACCCCCGCCAGAGTGTTTCTCAGCCGATCCGGCGGACCAGGGCCACCAGCTTGCCGGTCAGACCGTCGCCGCGATCCTCGCTGTAGGCGCAGATCACGCACGCCGTTCCATCGCTGGTCGCCAGGACCACGTCGCCTTCCCGGGCCGAGGTCTGCTCGCGGACGATGAGCATGTCCCCTGGCAGGAAGCCATCCCCGGTCTCTTCCTCGATACCGACGACGAAAAAACTGCCCTCGCCAAGAAAACTCCTGGGCAGGATAAAGGTGCCGCGGCGGTTCTCCTCGGTCCGGAGCGGCTTTTCCGGAACCAGGCGGCCGAAGACCGGCAGATGTACCGTCTCGGACGATGGTTGACCGATGACCTCCATGGCCCGTGGCTTGGCCACATCGCGGCGCAGGTAGCCTTTCTCCTCCAGACGCCTCAAGTAGCCGTGTACTGTGGAACTGGAAAGCAGGCCGACTTCGTCGCCTATTTCCCGGACCGACGGAGGATATCCCTTCGACCTGATATTCCTGGTAATGGCCGCGAGAACAGCGCTCTCCCGGGGGTTGAGAGCGTCTCCCATAAATTCCACCAGCCTTTCCAATCCCACGCTATTATAGCACAGGTGGTTTTGAGTTGGGAATGTTCAATTGAAAATTTTTTCTATCGGGGAAAGGCCTGGCTGGGTTTCAGTTTTAACATTCCTCATTCGAAAAATATCGACAAACGTCTCATGGTCCCTTGCGGTGTGGTTTGGGGGAAATGGGGTCATCCGGGGGGATAATCCAGTTCAATGTCGGTTGGCGCCGGCATCTTGCGAAATCACCGGGGTGAGATCCGTTCCCGGCGGGAGAATCCTTTGGCATTGTCCAGGAACCAGATTTCCTCCGGTTCAAGCCGGTAGACGCGGGCCCGGGCCATGACAGCCATGTACCTGGCGTCCGAGACGAAAACGCCCACAGTCGGAAACTTGGCCAGGAAAGCCGGCCAGGTTCCGGCTTTCGCCAGTTGGGACAGCGGCTTGGCCCGGCCTTGAATCTGCAGTCCTTTGATTGACCGCCAGTCGGCATAGTCCTCGTGGACGGCCACGGCGACCCTGGGGTCGGCGGCGAGGTTCCGCCCGTGGCGGGTGTGGTCTTCGGTGAGGAAGGAAAGGTTGAAGCCGTCATTGACGTAGAATACGGCCGTCGCCCACGGTCCCCCGGTCCCGTAGGTGGCCAGGGTCATCACGTGGTGGGATTCCAGGTAGGACAGGGCTTGTTGCCGTAAATCCAACAACGTGGGCGATTCCTCCTTTCCGGGCAGCGGCTCCGGGTTTTCACCATACTACCACAAATCCGCCGGCGGGTCCACGGTCCCACGTTCGGAAGAGTCTGCCCGGTTTCACTGTTTATACCAGATAGCAAAGAAGTAAAAATGTTGGCTTAATTGATGTTTCGGTGTATAATTGACTTTGGTAATTCCGCTGACCGGCAGGAGGTAAATTTTGCAGAGGACAATCGAGACAGCGACCGTTACGGCCACGGTGGCCCGCCTGTGCCGGGAAGCCAACTTCAACCTGCCGCCGGACGTCTGCCGTTCTTTGGAGGAAGCGGTGGCCGCTGAAAGTTCGCCCACGGGCCGGGAAGTGTTGGCCCAGATCCGGGAGAACGCCTTAATTGCCGCCACGGAAGAGGTTCCGCTGTGCCAGGACACCGGCTTCACGGTCGTCTTCCTGGAACTGGGACAGGATGCGCACATCACCGGGGGCGACCTTTACGCAGCGGTCAACGAGGGCGTCAGACGGGGTTACCGGGAAGGTTACCTGCGCAAGTCGATCGTGGGCCATCCGCTTACGCGGGTCAATACGGGGGACAATACCCCGGCGGTCATCCATACCGAAATCGTTCCGGGGGACGGCCTCAGGATCACGGTGGCGCCCAAGGGCGGCGGCAGTGAAAACATGAGCGCCATCCGCATGCTCAAGCCCGCTGAAGGCGTGGCCGGGGTAAAGAAGTTCGTCGTGGAAACCGTGGAGCGCGCCGGGCCGAATCCGTGCCCGCCCATCGTGGTGGGAGTGGGCATCGGGGGTACCTTCGAGAAAGCGGCGGCGATAGCCAAAAAGGCCCTGCTGCGCGACCTGGGCCAACCTTCGGAAGATCCGGCGGCCGCCGTCCTGGAAAAGGAGTTGCTCCGGGAAATCAACTGCCTGGGTATCGGGCCGGCCGGCCTGGGGGGCAACAGCACCGCCCTGGCCGTGCATGTCGAGTTGTACGCCGCCCATATCGCCAGCCTGCCGGTGGCGGTGAATATCAACTGCCACGCCGCCCGGCACGTCTCGGCGGTTCTCCCGGCGGCTTTCTTGCGGTAGGAAGGAGACACAAATGGGGGAAAGAAGGATTACCACGCCCTTCGATGACGTCCTGGTGGAGAGCCTGACCAGCGGCGACCGGGTGCTCCTCAGCGGGACCATATACACCGGGCGGGATGCCGCCCATAAGCGGCTGGCCGAACTGGTGGCCGCGGGCCAGCCGTTGCCGGTGGACCTCTCCGGCCAGGTGATCTATTACGTCGGGCCCACGCCGGCGAAGCCGGGGCGGGTGATCGGTTCGGCGGGACCCACCACGAGCGGGCGGATGGACGCCTACGCTCCGGCTCTTTTCGCCCTCGGTCTCAAGGGTACCATCGGCAAGGGGCTGCGCAGCCCCGAGGTGGTCGAGGCCATGCGAAAGCACCGGGCCGTGTATTTCGGGGCCGTGGGCGGGGCGGCCGCCCTGATCGCCCGCTGTATCAAGCAGGCCCGGGTGACCGCCTATCCCGAACTGGGGCCCGAGGCCATCTACGAGTTGCAGGTGGCGGATTTTCCGCTGACGGTCATCAACGACTGCCGGGGCGGCGACCAGTACGCCGCCGGGCGCCGGGCCTATGCCTGCGCCCCCTGAGTCCGGGGGCGCGCCCCCGGGGGAGGAAACCGTGTTTTTTTCCGGCTATGCCAAGTTGCCGGCCGGCATCACGGCGAGCGCCCTGTTCAACGTGGTCGCGGTCGGCCTGGAGGTCGAGGCCCGTACCGGCAGGATCGTGGCGGCGGAATGCACGCTGGCCACGGGGGTGGGGAAAAGCTTTTTCGCCCGCCTGGTGACCGGTTGGAACATCGATACGGGACTTGCGGGTTTGACCGGGGAGATTGAGCGGCGCTATCAGGGCAGCGCCCAAAAAGCCATCATCACCGCCCTGAAGATCATCCACGAGAAGTACCGGACTTACCGTTACCGGGACCAGGAGTGAGACTTACCAACATCCGGAGGGGGAAGAGGTATGGGGGAGTCAGCCTTGAAGTTGACCGGGGGGGACGATTTCCTGAAGGAAGTCAGCCTTCTGTCCGGTCAGAAAATCGGATTGTGTTTTCAGTGTCAAAAGTGTTCCAGCGGGTGTCCCGTCGCCCAGTGGGCCGATTTGCATCCCAGCCAGTTGCTGCGGACGGTGCAGTTCGGCCTCCGGGACCAAGCCCTGGCCAGTTCCTTCATCTGGCTCTGCTCCGGCTGCGAGACCTGCGGCGCCCGTTGTCCCAACGGCATCCGCACCGCCGCGGTGGTGGACGCCCTCAAGGAAATGGCCGACGGGGGCGCGGAACGCAATATGCGGCTTTTCCACCGCGCCTTCCTGGATTCCGTGCGGCGCTACGGCCGGATCCACGAACTCGGCATGCTCACCAGGTACAAGCTGCAAAGCGGCAGCCTGTTCCAGGACCTCGACCTGGGGCGGCACATGTTCGTTAAGGGCAAGCTCAAGGTCATGCCCCACCGCATCAAGGGCACCGGCGCGGTGCGCGATATTTTCCGGCGCGTCCAGGCGAAAAAACACTCCTAGACGGCCCCGGGGCAAGCCTCCGACGAAAGACCGGGGGTGGTTGGGCACCATAAACCCGGAACCCCCGTTCGGGGTACCCACCGCAGGTGGGCCGGGGTCGACGAACCGGATGACCGGTCTCTCCGGCTAAAAGCCGGATGCAACAATCTGGAGGGATGCAAATTGAAACTGGCTTATTATCCGGGCTGTTCCCTGGAGTCGACGGCGGTCGAGTACGACCTTTCCAGCCGCGCGGTGTGCCGGGCCGTAGGCCTCGAACTGGAGGAACTGCCCGACTGGAGCTGCTGCGGCGCGTCAAGCGCCCACGGAACCAACCACCTCCTGTCCCTGGCCCTGCCGGCCCGCAACATTAAGTTGGCACAGGAGGCCGGGCTGGACATTGTCGCTCCCTGCGCGGCCTGCTCCAACCGGCTGAAGTTTGCCGACTACACTTTGCGCCATAACCGGGAGGAGCGGGAGAAGGTCGAGACTGCCGCCGACTTTTCCTTCACCGGCGAGACGGCGGTGCTCACCATGCTGGAAGCGGTTGTGACCAAGGCCGGCATCCCCGCGGTCAAGGCGGCGGTCGTCAAGCCGCTGGCCGGACTGAAGCTGGTCTGCTATTACGGCTGCCTGCTGGTCCGTCCCCTGGAAGTGTGCACCTTTGACGATCCGGAAAACCCGGTCTCCATGGATAAGCTGATGGCCGCTCTGGGAGCGGACGTCCTGGACTGGTCCTATAAGACCGACTGCTGCGGCGCCGCGCTTACCATGCCGCGCGCCGGTACGGTGACCGGCCTGGTGGGCAACCTGTTGGAGCAGGCTACCGCGGCCGGGGCCCAAGCGGTGGTCACCTCCTGCCCCGTCTGCCAGTCCAACCTGGAGATGCGACGCCTTCATCACGGCGGGCCGCCCGTCTTTTTCTTCACCGAGTTGATGGGACTGGCTTTCGGGCTGCCGGGCAGCCAGGACTGGTTGAAGAAACACCTCGTCGATCCCCTGCCCCTTCTGCATAAGCTTTCGCTGGCCGGTTGACGGGACGGGGCGCATCGCCCGGGAGATATTCGAAGCAGGGAGAGAAGGAGCTTGAAGCTTTTCGAGTACATGGGCAAGGACCTTTTCCGGGCCCATGGTATCAAGGTGCCCGCCGGACAGGTGGCCGCGACGCCCGCTGAAGCCGTTGCCGCCTGGCGGCACGTGGGGGGCCCGGTGGTGGTCAAACCCCAGGTTCTTACAGGCAAGCGGGGCAAGGCCGGCGGCATCCGGTTCGTGGATTCGGCGGCGGCGGTGGCGGCCGCGGCGGGGGATGTCCTGGCTATGGAATTTGGCGGGCTGAAAGTGGATAAACTACTCGTTGAGGAAAAAATCGCCATCAGCAGGGAATATTACCTGGCGCTTACGGTGGACGGGGCGGCCGGGAAGACGGTTTTGATAGCCTCGGCCAGCGGCGGGATGGATATCGAGGAAGTCGCGGAGGAGGGAATCGTCAAGCGGCACATCGACCCCCTGGTCGGCGTGATGCCCTACGTGGGCCGCGAGGTGGCCGGACGCCTGGGGCTGACCGGCGAGCCGCTCAAACAGTTCGCCGACCTGGTGGTCCGCCTGCACCGGGCCTACCGGGCCAGCGACGCCGAACTCTGCGAGATCAACCCCCTGGTCTGGACCGGGGCGGAGTTCGTCGCCGCCGACGCCAAGGTGACCATTGACGACGACGCGCTGTTCCGGCAAAAGGACCTGCCCCGGGTGGCGGAGAAGACGGACGTCGAAAAGGCGGCCGCGGACATGGGACTGGCCTTCGTCCAACTGGACGGCGATATCGCCGTCATGGCCAACGGGGCCGGCATCACCATGGCCACTCTGGACACCCTGTCCCACCTGGGCGGGGCGCCGGCCAACTTCCTGGACGCGGGCGGCGGCACCGGCACCGAGGGCACGGTCAAGGCCCTGGAGCTTTTGCTCGGCCTCAACCCCAAGGTTATCTTCATCAACATCTTCGGCGGGATAACCCGCTGCGACGACGTGGCCCGGGCGGTGGTCCGGTTCAAGAGCGAAAGGCTGGTCAAGGTTCCCCTGGTGATCCGGATGGTCGGCACCAACGAGGCGGAAGGGCTGCGGATTTTGCGGGAGGCCGGGATTCCCGCCCACCGGGTGATGGTCGAAGCGGCGGCTTCGGCCGTGGCCCTGGCCGGAAAAGGAGCGTAGGTCCAGTGGCGATAATAATTGATGAAAATACCAGGGTGGTCGTCCAGAATATCACCGGACGCCAGGGTTCCTTCCACACCGGGCAGATGCTGGCCTTCGGCACCAGGGTGGTCGCCGGCGTTGCGCCGGGCAAAGGCGGGCAGACGGTGGAAGGCGTAAGGGTTTTCGACACCGTCGACCAGGCGGTCCGGGCCACGGGGGCCGACGCCTCCGTCGTCTTCATCCCGGCGTACCAGGCCGGGGACGGGGCTTTCGAGGCCATAGACGCCGGGATCAGGGTCCTGGTGGTCATCACCGAACACATCCCGGTGGCGGACGAGATCGAACTGGTCACTTACGCCCGGCAAAAAGGGGTCACCCTGGTCGGTCCCAACACCTTCGGCATCGTCAGTTCCGGCAAGTGCAAGATCGGCATCCCCTCCAACCACTTCTTCGTTCCCGGGCCGGTAGGCGTGGTGGCGAGGAGCGGGACCCTGACCTACGAGATCGCGGCCAACCTGGCGGCGGCCGGACTGGGCCAGAGCACCGTGGTCGGTCTGGGCGGGGACCGGGCGGTGGGACTTTCCTTCGTCGAGGTCCTGACCCTCTTCGAAGACGATCCGGAAACAAAGGCGGTGGTGCTGATCGGCGAGATCGGCGGTAACGCCGAGGAGGAGGCCGCCGGCTATATCGCCGGGATGTCCAAGCCCGTGGTGGCCTATATCGCCGGGAAGAGCGCGCCGCCAGGCAAAAGGATGGGCCACGCCGGGGCCATCATCGAGAGGGGCCGGGGGACATTTGCCGGCAAGGTGGAAGCGCTGCTTGCTTCGGGGGCCCGGGTGGCGTCGTTGCCGCACGAAGTTCCCGCGCTGATCGGGAACGTTTTGCAGGAGAGGTGAGGAATTTCTTGAGTTCCGATTCGGACCTTCGCCAAAAGTTCGAGACCTGGCAGGCCGGGCTGCAAGCCGCCACGGGAAAGCGACCCGAGCGCAAACCCCGCTTCGCCACCGATTCCGGCCTTGACGTGGATCCGGTATACACGCCCCTTACGGACCGGGACTACCTGGATAATCTCGGCCTGCCGGGCGAATACCCCTTCACCCGGGGGGTCCAGGCCAACATGTACCGGGGGCGCCTGTGGACCATGCGCCAGTATGCCGGCTTCGGGTCGGCGGCGGAAACCAACCGGCGTTTCAAGTACCTGCTGGGGCAGGGACAGACCGGTCTCTCGGTGGCCTTCGACCTGCCTACCCAGATCGGCTACGATTCCGACCACCCCCTGGCGGCCGGCGAGGTGGGCAAGGTGGGGGTGGCCATAGATTCCCTGGCGGACATGGAGACCCTGTTCGACGGGATACCGCTGGACCAGGTCAGCACTTCCATGACCATCAACTCCCCGGCGGCCGTCCTCCTGGCCATGTACATAGCGGTGGCCGAAAAACAGGGGGTTGCCCCGGCCCGCTTGAACGGCACCATTCAAAACGACATCCTCAAGGAATACGTGGCCCGGGGTACCTACATCTTTCCCCCGGCTCCCAGCATGCGGCTGATCACGGACATCTTCTCGTACTGCAGCCGGGAACTGCCCAACTGGAATACCATCTCCATCAGCGGCTACCATATCCGGGAGGCCGGATCCACGGCGGCCCAGGAGATCGCCTTCACCCTGGCCAACGGCATCGCCTACGTGGAGGCCGCGGTCGGGTGCGGGCTTCCCGTGGACAAATTCGCGCCCCGGCTGTCCTTTTTCTTTAACGCCCATCTCAACTTCTTCGAGGAAGTGGCCAAGTTCCGGGCGGCGCGGCGCTTGTGGGCCCGGATCATGCGGGAACGCTTCGGAGCGGACGACCCGCGCTCTACGGCCTTGCGCTTCCACACCCAGACGGCCGGCTGCACCCTCACCGCCCAGCAGCCCGACACCAACATCATGCGCGTGGCCTTCCAGGCGCTGTCCGCGGTCCTGGGCGGGACCCAGTCCCTGCACACCAACTCCCGCGACGAGGCGATGGCCCTGCCGAGTGAGGAGTCGGTCCTGATCGCCCTGCGCACCCAGCAGGTCATCGCCCACGAGACCGGGGTGGCCGACACGGTCGACCCGCTGGGCGGCTCCTACTTCGTGGAGAGCCTGACCGACCGGCTGGCGGCCAAAGCGGGCGAATATATCGAAAAAATAGACGCCCTGGGCGGGTCGGCGGCCGCGATCGAATACATGCAGAAGGAAATCCACCAGGCCGCCTACCGTTACCAGAAAGATATCGAGTCGGGGGAAAAGACGGTGGTGGGACTGAACAAGTTCACCATGCCGCCGACTCCGGTAACGGGACTCCTGCGGGTGGATCCCGCCGTGCAGGAGCGGGAGAACGCCAAGCTGGCTTCCTTACGCCTGGCCCGGGACAACGGAGCGGTGGAGGCGGCGCTCGCCGCCCTGAAAGAGGCCGCGGGCTCGGGAGACAACCTCATGCCGCGCTTCGTAGGATGCGCGAGGGTGTATGCCACGCTGGGCGAGATCTGCGGCGTTTTGCGGCAGGTTTTCGGAGAATACCGCCAGCAGGTGATGTTTTAGGAGTGGTTCGACATGCCGGATAAAATCCGGGTTTTAATCGCCAAACCGGGCCTCGACGGTCACGACCGGGGGGCCAAGGTCATCGCCCAGGCCCTCAGGGACGCCGGAATGGAAGTGGTCTACACGGGACTGCGGCAGACGCCCGCCCAGATCGTCAACGCGGCCCTCCAGGAAGACGTGCGGGTGATAGGACTGTCCAGTCTCTCGGGGGCCCACCTGACCCTCTTCAAGGCGGTACTCGGCCTGTTGCGGGAAAAGGGGGCCCAGGACATCAGGGTGGTGGGAGGCGGCGTCATACCGGATTCGGACGCGGCCGAGCTGAAAGCGGCCGGGGTGGCGGAGATATTCACTCCCGGCGCTACCACCACCCAGGTGGTGGATTTCATCCGCGGCCTGGCCGGTTGAGGGGAACTGCGGGGGGCAGTGTTCGGGTTGCCGGACCCGTAACCCCGTTTAAAAACGGGGGAATCGGGAAACGGACGAATTTTTCAAATACCCGCCACTGAAGTGGGGGGCTTGAACCGGGCGGTTATATCCGCCGTACAGGGGCTGGAAAGGGTGGCTCGTGTGAAGTTGCAGAAGATTGACCACATCGGCATCGCGGTCAAGAGTATCGACCAGGCCCTGTCCGTCTACGAGGGGGTACTGGGGCTCAAGCCGGCCGGTCTGGAAGAGGTGGTCGACCAGAAGGTCCGGGTGGCGTTTTTGCCCCTCGGGGACAGCGAGGTGGAGTTGTTGGAGTCCACCTCTCCGGACGGCGCCATCGCCCGCTACATTGAGAAGAACGGGGAGGGCGTGCAGCACGTGGCCTTCCGGGTGGACGACCTGGAGGCGACCCTGGCCCGGCTCAAAGAGCGCGGGGTGCGCCTGATCGACGAAAAGCCGCGTTACGGCGCGGGGGGGGCACGGATAGCCTTTTTGCATCCCAAGGCCACCGGCGGCGTTTTGATTGAGCTCTGCGAGCGCGAGTAGCGAGGAGGCAAAGTTTAGCGTGGATATGCGTGAAAAGCTGGAACAACTGGCCGGCTACCGGGCCAAACTGGCGGCCGGCGGCGGGCCGGAACGGATCGCCAAGCAGCACGAGGCCGGCAAGAAGACCGCCCGGGAGAGGGTGGATATGTTTTTCGACCCGGGTACCTTCGTGGAGGTCGACGTTTTCGCCGGCGGGGAAGACATGGAGAATCCCGGCAGCCCCGGCGAAGGCGTGGTGACCGGATACGGCCAGGTGGACGGACGCAAGGTTTTCGTCTTCGCCCAGGACTTCACCGTCACCGGGGGATCCCTGGGCCGGATCCACGCAGCCAAGATCTGTAAAGTCCTGGATATGGCCGTGAAGGTCGGCGCGCCGGTGATCGGGCTGAACGATTCGGGTGGGGCCCGCATCCAGGAGGGTGTCGACGCCCTCAACGGGTACGGCTCGATCTTCTTCCGCAATACCATCGCCTCCGGCGTGGTACCCCAGATCTCGGTCATCATGGGACCCTGCGCCGGCGGGGCGGTTTACTCCCCGGCCCTGACCGATTTTATCTTCATGGTCGCGGGAACCGGCCAGATGTTCATCACCGGGCCCCAGGTGATCAAGGCCACCACCGGCGAGGATGTGAGCATGGAGACCCTGGGCGGCGCCTCCACCCACAACCAGGTCAGCGGTGTGGCCCATTTCCTGGCCGGGGCGGAAGAGGAATGCCTCACCCAGGTGCGGCAACTGCTCGGCTACCTTCCTTCCAACAACCTGGAGGAGCCGCCGGTCTTCGAGCCGGTCGAGCCGCCCGGCAACCCGGACGGGATTTTAGATGTCGTGCCGGTGGATCCGAACAAAGGTTACGATGTCCGGCAGGCCATCCGCTACGTGGTCGACGCCGGCGACCTTTTCGAAGTGCAGGCCCACTGGGCCCAAAACGCCGTGGTCGGCTTCGCCCGCCTTCAGGGACAGGCGGTCGGTATCGTGGCCAACCAGCCCGGTTACCTGGCCGGTTGTCTGGACATCAACGCTTCGGATAAGATAAGCCGTTTTGTGCGCTTTTGCGACTGTTTCAACCTGCCCATCATCACCTTCATGGACGTACCGGGCTTTTTACCGGGTACGGGGCAGGAATACGGGGGCATAATCCGGCACGGGGCCAAGATGCTCTACGCCTATTCCGAGGCCACGGTGCCGAAGATAACGGTTATCCTGCGCAAGGCTTACGGCGGCGCCTACCTGGCCATGTGCTCCAGTTCGCTGGGCGCCGACGCGGTCTACGCCTGGCCCACTGCGGAAATCGCGGTGATGGGGCCGGACGGCGCGGTCAACATCATCCATCGCCGGGAGATAGCGGAAGCGGAGAATCCGCCTTTGACGCGGGCCAAGCTCACCGCCGAATACCGCGACCGTTTCGCCAACCCTTACGTGGCGGCGGCCCGGGGCTATGTGCTGGACGTCATCGATCCCCGCGAGACCAGGGGCGTGGTGGCTGGCGCCCTGGCCAACTTCGGGTCCAAGCGGGAATCCCGGCCGCGTAAGAAACACGGCAACATTCCCCTGTAAGCGACGGGATGGACGAGGGAGGTAGTCTGGTTGTGGACGTGAGCGGTAAACCGGGAAACCCGGTGGACGGCACCTTGGTGGCGGTGGTGGCGGCCGTATGCGCGGCTTATGCGGACGAACACCGTCAGGCCGGAACAGAGGTGGATCCAAAGGGCATGCCGGTTTGGAAGCGGGCCGCTTTGGCGGAACTCGTGAACGCGGGCACCGATATACGGGATTTTATCTGAAACATAAGGTCAGTGGCTGGAGGGAACATAGTTGAAAAAATTCAGGGTAACGGTTAACGGACAGAGTTTCGAGGTAGAGGTGGAAGAGGTGCGGGGAGGAGTGCCGACCGTAAGGTCCGTGGCCCCCGCCTTTATGCCGCCGGCGGCTCCCGCTCCCGGTGGGTACGCGCCTGCTCCCCCCGTGGCGCCTCCTCCCGCGGTCAAACCCGCGGCTCCCTCTCCCGCCGGGGCGGGGGCGGTAACGGCACCCATGCCGGGCGTCGTCAATTCCGTCAAGGTCAAGGAGGGGGACGAGATTAAGATGGGGGACGTACTGCTGGTTCTGGAAGCCATGAAGATGGAGAACGAGATCCAGGCGCCGGTCTCCGGCCGGGTGAAGCAGATCCCGGTGTCGGCCGGGCAGAGCGTCAACGCCGGGGAAACCCTGGTTGTGATCGGATAGGGAAGGAGATACGGTTTTATGCCGCGCAAAAAGGTAACCGTCGTCGGGGCGGGGAATGTGGGGGCCACCTGCGCCCACTGGGTCGTGGCCAAGGAACTGGCGGACGTGGTGCTGATCGACGTTGTGGAAGGTGTCCCGCAGGGAAAGGCCCTTGACCTCATGGAGGCGGCGCCGGTCGAGGGGTTCGACTGCCTGGTTACGGGGACCAACGATTACCAGGACACGGCCGGTTCGGACGTGGTCGTCATTACGGCCGGCATAGCCAGGAAGCCGGGCATGTCGCGGGACGACCTCCTGGCCACCAACAACCGGATAGTGGGCGACGTGGCGGCCCGGGTAGCCCAATTTTCACCGGATGCCGTGCTCATCGTGGTATCGAACCCGCTCGACGTGATGACCTACACCGCCTGGAAAAAATCCGGTTTCCCCGCCAACCGGGTCATGGGCATGTCCGGGGTTCTGGACGCCGGGCGCTTCCGGACCTTTGTCGCCCTTGAGTTGGGGGTTTCCTTCGAGGACGTGAGCACCTTCGTCATGGGCGGGCACGGTGACGACATGGTGCCGCTGGTGCGCTATACTTACGCCGGCGGCATCCCGGTTACCCAACTGCTGCCCGCCGACCGGATCGAGGCCATGGTAAGCCGCACCAGGCAGGGCGGCGCGGAAATAGTCAACTACCTCAAGACGGCCAGCGCCTTCTACGCTCCCGGCGCTTCGGTCATTCAAATGGCCGAGGCCGTACTGAAGGACAAGAAACGGATCCTGCCGGTGGCCGCGTACTTGAACGGGGAGTACGGGGAGAAGGACCTGTACCTGGGGGTACCGGCCATCATCGGGGCCGGCGGGGTGGAAAAGGTCATCGAAATCGACCTGACTGCCGCTGAAAAAGACATGCTGACGAAATCCGCGGCTTCCGTACGGAAGCTTCTGACCCAGGTTTCCTAATCAAGGAGGAGGGGTGCGTCTACGCCCATGCAAGAGAACATTCACAAGGTAAAGATCACCGACACCACCATGCGCGACGGCCACCAGTCGCTCCTGGCCACCCGGATGAAGACGGCGCACATGTTGCCGGTCGCCGAAAAGCTGGACAACGTGGGCTTCCACTCCCTGGAAGTGTGGGGCGGGGCGACCTTCGACACCTGCATGCGTTTTTTGGGCGAGGATCCCTGGGA
>JAJYZD010000218.1 GCA_021800315.1 Bacillota bacterium
CCCAGCGGCATGACCTTCTCCACCCTGGCCGGCACCATCGGCGGCGGGGCCCAGATGCCCGGCTTCATGGGCATCGGCAAGGCCTACATCAGTTCGCCCAAGTTCGTTCCGGCCGACGGCGGCCTGCCGCGGGTGGTCTGGATGCCCAAGGCCCTAAAGGATCAGTTGCGCCCGCAATTGGAGGAGGCCTGCGCTTACTGGGGGCTGGACAAGGACTTCATCGACAGGATCGCCGACGAGACGGTGGGTACATCGGCCGAGGAGATCCTGCCGTTCCTTACGGAAAAGGGACACCCGGCCCTGACCATGGACCCGCTCATCTAACGGTTTCAACCCAGGCGAAGTGGTGACGATAATGCCGTCACCACTTCGTCCGGGTTGCCGTCATCAAGAAGGGGAAAGGGGAAGAAATAATGGGTTTAACGGGTTTGGAGATTTTCAAGCAACTTCCCAAGACCAACTGCAAGGAATGCGGTCAGCCTACCTGCCTCGCCTTCGCGATGCAACTGGCGGCCGGCAAGGCTTCGCTGGACACCTGTCCGCACGTGAGCGACGCGGCCAAGGAAAACCTCGGCGCCGCCTCGGCGCCCCCGGTGGCCCTGGTTAGGATCGGCACCGGCGAGCGGGCGATCGAACTGGGCAACGAGACCGTTCTTTTCCGTCATGACAAGCGCTTCGAACATCCCTGCGCCATCACCATCCAGGTTGACGACACCCTCGCTGCCGACGCCGTCGAGGCCAGGGTGCGGGCGGCCAACGAGCTTATTTTCGACCGGGTGGGCCAGATGCACGGCGTCAACATGATCTGCGTGTGCAACGCCTCCGGTGACGCCGCCAAGTTCGCCGCCGCCGTCAAGGTTGCGGCCGCCGGTTCGATCTACCCGCTCATGCTGAACACCGAAGACGTGGCGGCCATGGAAGCGGCCCTGGTGTCGGTCGGCGCCAAGCGGCCCCTGATCTACCCGGCGACCAACGCCAACTGCGAGGGCATGGTGGCACTGGCCAGGAAATACGACACGGCGCTGGGCGTAAAGGGCGAGAACCTGAACGACCTGGCCGCCCTGGTGGAAAAGATCACCGGCATGGGCCACAAGCAACTGGTGCTCGACTCCGGCGCGCGCGACCTGGGTACGGTCCTGGCCGACCAGACCCAGATGCGGCGCCAGGCCCTGAAGCGCTTCCGTCCGTTCGGCTATCCCACCGTCGGCTTCGTCACCAACCCGGATCCGGTGCAGGCCGTGGCCGACGCCTCGGTCATGATCGCCAAGTACGCCGCGGTGGTGGTCATCAATACGGTGGACCCGGCCGACGTCCTGCCGCTTCTGACCCTGCGGTTGAATATTTACACGGATCCGCAAAAGCCCATCGCGGTGGAATCGAAGATTTATGAAATACTAAACCCGGGGGCGGATGCCCCGGTCTACGTCACCACCAACTTCTCCCTGACCTACTTCTGCGTGGCGGGCGACATCGAGAGTTCCCGCACGCCGGGGTACATCCTGCCGGTCGACACCGACGGCATCTCCGTCCTCACCGGCTGGGCGGCGGGCAAGTTCACCCCCGAGGCCATCAAGAAGATGCTGGAGGAAAGCGGCATAACCGACAAGGTATCGCACCGTAAGTGCATTATTCCGGGCGGCGTGGCGGTGCTGTCCGGCAAACTGAACGAGATCTCCGGCTGGGAGGTCATGGTGGGGCCCCGGGAATCCTCGGGCATCCCGTCCTTTATCAAGCAGCGTTGGGCGTAAACACCAGGCCAGGCCCCGGCTTCCGGGGTACGCCCCCGCGGGGTGGGTCGGGGTAAGTGAAGTGATGGTTCCACTGCTGCCCGGGTTCCCCGTGTTCCGGGGGCCCACCCGCGGGTGGGCCGGGGTCAAAGAACCGATGGCGAAGGTTACGGGTAGCAGGCAGCAGGGTACCAAGGTGAAGAGGTTGTAACATGTCCGAACACGCAGTGCGGTTCGTACCAGACGAAGTCACGGTGACGGTGACCGGCGGCGAGAGCCTGCTTACGGCCGGGACCAAAGCCGGCATCCCGGTCCGGGGCTCCTGCGGGGGCAAGGGTACCTGCGGCAAGTGCCGGATGCGGGTGCGGGAAGGTCGGGTGGCGGCCGCGGGTTATGGTAAGCTTTCCGCGGAAGAGATAGCGGCGGGCTGGGTGCTCTCCTGCCAAAGCGTCCCCGAAAGCGACGTGGTGGTGGAGGTGCCGGCGGCCAGCCGGCTGGCCGCCCACAGGGTGGAACAGGCCGAAGGGACGGTCGAGGACGCCGATCCCTGCCGGCACGAGACCTGTGAACCGCTGTTGCGCCGGGTGGCGGTGGAGCTTGTTCCGCCTACCCTGGACGACGCGCGTGACGATGCCGCCCGGCTCACCGCGGCCGTTCTCCAGGCCGCCGGACTTGCCGTGGCGGACATCGATCCGGACGTCCTGCCCACCCTCCCGCGTATATTGCGGGAGCGGAACTGGCGGGTGAGCGTTCTCCTGGCGGAGGGAAGCCGCGGAACGACCATCGCGGCGGTCGGGGAGGATCAACCGCTCTACGGGCTGGCCGTGGACATCGGCACCACCACGGTGGTGGTCCACTTGGTCGACCTGGATAATATGACCACCCTGGGCACCCGGGGAACGTACAACCGCCAGGCGGTCTACGGCGACGACGTCATCTCGCGTATCATCCACGCCGTGGACGACGAAGGGGGACTTTCCCGGCTTCAGGAAGCGGTGTTGGAAACCATCAACGGCCTGACGGCCGGGTTGTTGCGGGACAGGGGCATAGCCGCCGGGGACGTGCGGGTGGCGGTGTGCGCCGGCAATACGACCATGACCCACCTCTTCCTGGGGGTGGACCCCGCCTATATCCGGCTCGAACCCTACACGCCGGCGGTCAACGAGCCGCCCCCGGTCCGGGCCGGCCGCCTGGGCCTGGCGATCAATCCCCGCGCCTGGGTGTACTGCCTGCCCGGGATCGCCAGCTACGTGGGCGGGGATATCACGGCCGGCGTCCTTTATACCGGGATGGCGCGGCAGGACCAGTTGACCCTGTTCGTGGACATCGGTACCAACGGGGAAATGGTCCTGGGCAACTCGGAGTGGCTGGTGGCCTGCTCCTGTTCGGCCGGGCCGGCCTTCGAGGGCAGCGGGATCAAGTTCGGGATGCGTGCCATGGACGGCGCCATCGAACGGGTGACTGTTTCCCCCGGCGGGGTGGAAGTGACCACGGTCGGCGACGTACCACCGGTGGGTATCTGCGGCTCGGGTCTCATCGACCTCCTGGGTTCGCTGCGGCGGGCCGGGGTGATCGACCGCGGCGGGCAGTTTACGGCCCAGGCCGATCCGGCGCGCGTGCGCGACGGAGAGGACGGCCGGGAGTTCGTCCTGGTGGGGCGGGAGAGAACCGGGCGCGGTGAAGACATCACCATCAGCGAGGCCGAGATCAAGAACCTGATCCGGTCCAAAGGGGCGGTCTTCGCCGGTATCCGCACCATGCTGGACATGGTGGGCCTTGATATTCACGCCATCGACCGCATCATCATCGCGGGCGGCTTCGGGCGCTACATCAATATCGGGGAAGCCATCGCGGTAGGGCTGCTTCCGGATCTGCCGCTTTCGAAATACAGCTACGTCGGCAACAGCTCGGTGAAGGGCGCGCGCCTGACGCTCATGTCCCGCAAGATGCGGGATGAGGCGCGGGAATTGGCCGGCCGGATGACCTACCTGGAGCTTTCCGTGGGCAACCGGTTTTTCGACGAATTCGTCTCGGCCCTGTTTCTGCCGCACACCGACATGACCCTGTTCCCGTCGGTGCGGGATTAGAGCACCACCTGCCGCAGCGGAGCGCCGGCTATCAACTGGAATTGGCGTAAAGCCGGAGGAGCAAGCCCCCGGTCCCCGGGTGGGTCTTTTCAAACGGGGGTAATAGACCCGATTGGAGGCATAACCTTGACAACAGCCATCGCCATGGCGGGCAAGGGAGGCACCGGGAAGACCACTTTCGCGTCCCTGGCCATCCGGGAACTGGTGAAAAAAGGGACCGTACTGGCCGTGGACGCCGACCCCAACACCAACCTCAACGAGGCTTTGGGCGTGAAGGTGGACTCGACCATGGCCGACGCCATATCGCGGATCAAGAACGACCTGGCGCCGGCCCCGTCGGGCATGACCAAGGACCAGTACATGGAGATGCAGATCTTCGATTCGCTCATCGAGGGGGAGGACTTCGACCTCCTGGTGATGGGCGGTCCGGAGGGGGCGGGCTGTTACTGCTACGCCAACAGCATCCTCCGCATGTTCATGGAGAAGCTCTACAACAATTACCGCTTCCTGGTGGCGGATAACGAGGCCGGCCTGGAGCACCTCTCTCGCCGGACGACCCAGAACGTGGACCACCTGTTCGTGGTCAGTGACTCATCCGCCCGCGGGGTGCGGTCGGCGACCAGGGTACGGGAACTGACCGAGGCCATCTCCTTGTCCGTAAAACACCTCTACCTGGTGATATCCCGGGCCGTCCCGGGAGCGGAAGAGGCCTTGGCCGGAGAGGTAGCCCGGACCGGCCTGCGGCTCATCGGCACCATACCCGACGATCCCCTGGTAACGGAGTACGACTTGAAGGGTATACCCCTGGTCGAACTGCCGGATGATTCCCCGGCGGTGCGGGCGGTAAGGGCGATATTGGAAAAGGCGGGCGTTTTATAACCTTTCTGCAGGGCGCCTGGATTGGGAGTAGCGGAAAGACAGGCTTAAGCCGAAGCGGCAAGCCCCCGGCTTTAGCCAGGCGTAATTGAAGATTCTTCCGCTTTCCGTTTTCCCCGGCTTCAGTCGGGGGGAGGCCGGGGCTGCAAGCGGACCCGGCGATCGCAAACCAACCCTCGGTTTTTCGGACTAGAAAGGAGTAGCGAGAACATGGCGGTAACCATTGCGAAGGAAAGATGGACCAGCAAGGTGGCCGAAGTCGTCATCGGCGCGGAACCGAGCACGGTCAAGCTGGGCGGCGAGACCACCCTGCCGTTTTTACAATTTGAAGGCGACATACCCAACCGGCCCAAGGTGGCGCTGGAAGTGTTCGACCAGGCGCCGGAGGACTGGACGGATGTCTTGACGACCCCCTATGCCGACGTCCTGAGCGATCCCGTGGCCTGGGCGAAGAAGAACGTGGCCCTGGGGGCGGACCTGGTCGCCTTGCGCCTGGTCAGCGCCCACCCCGACACCGGCGACGCCTCCCCGGCCGCCGTGGCCGAGACCTGCCGGAAAGTCGGAGCGGCGGTTGACGCGCCCCTGGTCATCATCGGCTGCGGCGTGGAGGAGAAGGACGCTGAAATCCTGCAGGCGGCGGCGGAAGCCCTGGCCGGCAAGAACTGCCTGATCGGCTCGGCCACCACCAACAACTACAAGACCATCACCGCGGCCGCCATGGTGCACGGACACAACGTCATCGCCTCCAGTCCCCTGGACATCAACCTGGCCAAGCAGCTCAACATCCTGATCACCGAGATGAACCTGGCGGCCAGCCGCATCGTCATCGATCCCCTGATCGGCGCCCTGGGCTACGGCATCGAGTATGCGTACTCCATCATGGAGCGGGCCCGCATGGGAGCGCTCATGGGCGACAAGATGCTGGCCATGCCGGTGGTGTGCTTCGTCGGCCAGGAGGCCTGGAAGTCGAAGGAGGCCAAGAGCCCCACGTCCGAGTCGCCCCAGTGGGGCGACCAGGCCAAGCGGGCCGTCCTGTGGGAAGTGATCACCTCCGTGGCCCTGGCCCAGGCCGGCGGCGATCTGTTCGTCATGCGTCATCCCGAATCCCTCAAGCAGTTCAACGCCCACCTGGACGTCATGATGAAGGCGGTTACCTATTAGGTTGCGGACCCCGCTTACCCCCGGGTCGGGGGTAAGCGCCGGCTCCCCGGCAAAACCGGGCGGACTTCGCCGGCACAGGTCATAGACCCCACGCCTAAAAGCAGGGGCTTGCGGAGGAAACTCCAAGGGTCTGCGTCTTTAGGCGGGAAAGCGGTATAAGTTGCTCGCAAGGGCACAACCATGTCGCGCTATGACCCGCCTCAGCCGCCGGGATCTGCGGGCGAGCGGCTACGTTATTCTGGTCATGACACCTTGGGACGCTTCTCCAGTCCCATGCCCTGTCGCCGATGGTTAAACAGCGAGCGGGGGTAGTTGCAACACGAGACGCAGCTTTTATGTAGCAAAGGATGGAACTTATGCGAGCAGTGCTGTCGGCGTAAAAAGCCAGGATAACTTTGGTTAGGAGAGATGAAGCGATTCACGTCACCGGCCCCGCAAGGGGTCTCCGAAAGGGGATGGAGTC
>JAJYZD010000219.1 GCA_021800315.1 Bacillota bacterium
GCTGCCAGGAAACGATTCGTCGAACAATTGGACGAAAGACTAAATACCGTCATAAAGCATAGAGATATCGGGCGTCCTGTGTCCTATCGTCGGCTAATACGCCTTGAACTCTACAAGTTAGAGAAGCACCTCATGGGTGAGAAAGAATACGAACCTTTTGTCACTCGCTGGTAACGTAGCCTTAGCAAAAAGTATGGCACCTTGTGTGTCGCATGGATAGGCGGTGGCTCGCCTGTTTGTAATCCTTACCTATGACGTTAACGAAAAGCGTGTAGCGAAAGTCTTGAAAAAATGTCGACAATACCTGAATTGGGTCCAGAATTCCGTGTTCGAGGGGGACATTTCTGAGGCAAGCCTCACAAAGCTGAAGATGGAATTAGATAGAATAATAAAGAAGGACGAGGACTCTGTAATTCTATACTATCTTCGGACTACAAAGTATTCTTCGCGGGAGATTATGGGGGTGAAGAAAGGCGGGGATGGGAATATAATCTGAAGGCTCTTCGGCAGTTCGTTTGTCAATCTGGGCAAAACAAATCTTAGCCTGCCTATCAGGAATTAAAACGCTTCAATTGAGCCACGCCGTTTGGCCGTGAGTTCTAGCCTACCTACGAGGAATCAATTTGATCTTCCGCCGAAGTAGTGGTACTTCCCTTCAGTACTAATTCAAGTCGTTGCAAATCCGTCGAATTGATGGAAGTATGGCATGCCATACCATAACAGTTCGCTGCTCATCTCCAAAGTGCTTGTATTCCATGGTGTGTTAACTATCTGTGTGGTTTTGGCGCAAATGGGCCTGTTATGGTTTGCCCTTATTAATGTTATTTTCCAAGAATAAATCATTCTTATACTATAGACAAGATAAAATGTTAATATTTCTATAACCGGGAAAATGGTCAAACTGGTAAGGCTTTCGGCAGGTGGTCAGCCAGGGATAAATATCAAGAAACTGTTCGTTACCCTTGTATAATAAAGGGTTGGGCATAGCGGTAAAAAAGTTAATAAAATAGGATGGTTACTAACCCGGGCAAAATGTTCTAGACATAAACCTGACCGTTGGGGTTAAGATAACATCAACAATAAAGGAGGTGATTTTTAGTGGCGGCAGGACAGAGGTCGAACCGGAAGTTGATCAATTCCCCGGGCCTGGAACAGTTTAAGTATGAGACGGCCCGGGAACTGGGTATCAACTACCAGCCCGGCATGTATATGGGCGATGTACCGTCCCGCCAGAACGGTTCCATCGGCGGGAACATGGTAAAAAAGATGATCGCCTCGTACGAGCAGAGTCTCGCGAGTAACACGACCACCCGGTAACAACCGGAACGGGATTTCGTAAGTCAGAGGGAGATGCTCGGGCGATGAGCCTTGGCGGCAGGGTGCATGCTACCGGGTGCCCGGGACGCAGAGCATTGTGGCCCGGCCCCGGGCAGACCCTGACGCAACTGGAAACCGCGCCGGTAACATGTCCTTCCCTAGGCGCCGAATCCGGTGTGAGAGTGGGTAAGGATTTCAACACCGGCTGGGTGGGCCAGGAAAGGAAAAGCGGGAAGCAGGGCTTGGGCCCTGCTTCTTGTCAGTGGAGATAGAGACCGAATTCGCCCGGGTCGATGGACGGGTGGAGGGCCAGGGATATCCCGCCCGCCACCACCATGGCCGCGTTCTTGATCAGACTGTCTATTTCCTTGGGTGTTACCGTGAGTTCCCCGCCGAAGGGTTTTAGGACCTCGGCTATCATCTTGTCGGTGAGTCCGGGGGGGAGGCTCCGGAATACCCGGTACATTTCCGGCGAACTCTTCAATTCTTCCATGAGCCGGTCGATCGTGTCGGAAGCTATCACGGCCGCGTTGACCACGGTGGGGATGCCCAGCGCTATAACCGGCACGCCGAGGCTCTCGCGGTTTAAGCCGGCGCGCTGGTTGCCGATGCCGGAACCGGGGCTGATGCCGGTATCGGCCAACTGGATGGTCGTACCGATTCTCTCCACGTTGCGGGCAGCCAGGGCGTCGACGGCGATGATCAGCTCCGGTCTGACCTTTTCCGCCACGCCCTGGATGATCTCCACCGTTTCAATGCCCGTTATGCCCAGTACGCCGGGAGCCAGGGCGCTGACCGAGCGCATCCCGCTCCTGATCTCCCGGGGGGTGAGCCGGTAGAGGTGCCTGGTCACCAGGCTCATGTTGATGACCTTGGGACCCAGGGAATCCGGAGTGGCGTTCCAGTTGCCCAGTCCCACCAAAAGAATGTTGGCGTGGTCGGGCAGGTGAAAGAGGGAGCCCAGTTTCAGACTCAGGAGCTGGGCCAGGTCGCGGTGTACCTCGCGGTTGGGATGTCTCAGGCCGGGCGCCTCGATCGTTATGTAAGTGCCCACTGGTTTTTTCATTATTTCGGCGGCCGAAGGCTCCAGAACCCTGACCACCGTTACGCTCGCTTCGGGATAGTCCTCGCGGTCCACCAAAACCCCGGGAATCTCCTGTCCGGTTTGGGCCCGCACCAGGTCGCGGGCTTCCAGTGCCAGGTCCAGATTGACATTGAAGGAACTCAAAAACGAGGGTTGCATCAAATTTCCACCTTTCCAACGCTATCCTTTCCCCGCCGGGCAAAAATATGCGGGAGGCGCTTGCAAAAAGTCTTAATTTCTCCATTTGCCCGTGTTATAATAACTGTCAGCAGGGGGCGGGCGGCTATTGCTGAGAATAATCGGCGGCACGGCCCGGGGGCGGCGCCTGGCGGGGCCAGGCGCCCAACAGGTCCGGCCGACGGCCGAACGGGTGCGGGAAGCCTATTTCAATATAGTGACGCCGATGGTGGAGGGGGCCGTTTTCCTGGATCTCTTCGCCGGCACCGGTTGCATGGGCATCGAAGCCTTGAGCCGGGGGGCGCGCGAGGCCCACTTCGTGGAAAACCACCCGGAGGCCGTCAGGCTGATCCGGCATAACCTGGGACTGGCCGGTTTCACCGGCCGGGTGCACCGGGCCGAAGTCATGCGCTGGCTGGCCGCGGGGGGGCACCCGGCCTGCGACCTCGTTTTCATCGATCCTCCCTACGGGCGGGGACAAGCGGTAGCCGCCCTGGCCGGAATTTCTTCCCTCCTGGCACCGGAAGGGCTCGCCGTGGCCGAAACCGGCCGCCGCGAGGAGCCGCCCGGCCGGGTAGGGAGCCTGGCGTTGACCCGCCTGGAACGGTACGGCGACACCATTCTTACTTTTTTCGCGAAAGAGGACTGATAACAGATGCGGCTAGCGATCTACCCGGGAACCTTCGATCCGATCACCCTCGGTCATCTGGACATCATCGAAAGGGCGGCCGGTTTATTCGACCGCCTGGTGGTATCCGTCTCCCTCAGTTCGCCGAAGACCCCCTTGTTCAGCATGGAAGAGCGGCTGGCCATGCTCGGGGAGGTGCTGGTCGCCTACCCGAACACATCCGCCGACTCTTTCACCGGCCTTACGGTGAAATATGCTCAAAAGTCCGGTGCCCAGGCCCTGATCAGGGGTCTGCGCGCTATCTCCGACTTTGAAAACGAGTTCATGATGGCACTGACCAACAAAAAGCTGGTTCCCTCGGTGGAAACAATCTTCCTGATGACCAGGGCGGAGTTTTCGTTCATCAGCTCCAGTGCGGTCAAGGAAGTGGCTTTTTACGGCGGTTACGTGTGCGACATGGTGCCGCCGGCGGTGGAGAAGATGCTCAGGTCCAAATATGGCGGCCCGAAGGGCTAGAGGGGGTTTTCGGCGATGGAATTGTTCGAAGTGATCAACGAACTGGAAGAGCTTGTCGACAGCAGCCCGCGGATTCCCATGACCCGGCGGATCCTCGTTGACGAAGAAAGGATTCTGGAGTTCCTGGACCGGATCCGCACCGCCATGCCGGAGGAGATGCGTCAGGCTAAATGGGTGGTTCAGGAGCGGGAGAAGGTGCTGAGCGAATCCCGTAAGGAAGCTCAGAAGATCGTGGACAACGCCCAGAAGGAAGTCGAAAGGAGGATCGACGAAAACGAGATAACCGGCAAGGCGCGGGAAACGGCCGACGAAATTATCCACAAGGCCGAAAAGGTGTCCTGGGATATCAAGCAGGGCGCCCACGAGTATGCGGACGACTTGCTGCGCACCCTGCAGGAGAAGCTGGACCGGGTGGCCGCGGAGGTACAGCAGGGGCGGACCGAGTTGAAGAGCATCAAGCCGGGTTCGTGATTCCCTTTCCGTCCAGGTAGTCCAGTATCTCCTGCCAGCGGCAGTACGTGCTGACGTTGTTTTTCGCCCACGCCACGGCCTCCTGGTCCGTCGCCCGGATGTGGTGGGATATGGCGTTGAGCCTTTCAACGGCCGAGTAGGTGTCGTGGTGGACCAGGATCAGGGGTATGCCTTTGTCCTGGGCCCGGGCGACCACCTTGACGTCGGGATAGAGGCCGCCGGTCAGAATGACGGCCGAAGTGCTGGTTTCCAGGGCGGCCAGGGCCAGGTCGGCACGGTCGCCGCCCGTGACCACCGCCTTGTTGGGCGAGCGGCGCAGGTAGGACAGCGCGCTTTCGATGGTCATGGCCCCCACTACAATGTCTTCCACCTTGAGACCCAGGTTTTCTTCACCGGCCAGGATTTCCCCGCCCAGCACCTGGTGGATCTCCTCGACCGTGGGCGCCAGTAAGGCCGGCTGGGCCGGAATGATCCCCAGGCTCCGGTAGTTTCTCTCGGCCAGAAGCGGCGCGTATACTCCCTGGATCTTGGCCAGCAGCGACCGGGGCGCGTTGTTGAATACGGTGCCCGCCACCGGGATGTTTTTCAACTCCAGGTATTCGTTGTAGAAGATGGCCTGGTCGGCGGAAAAGTCGTTTTCCACCCGGACCACCAAGAGGACGGCGGCGTTCAGGGCGGTGGCCAGGGAGGCGACGTCCATCTGAAAGCCGGTGGCCACGTAGGGGGCGGCCGGGCTGCTGATGACAACCACGTCGGAACGCGCGGCCACCTGCTGGTAGGCTTGGGCCAGGCGGTCCTTCAGCCGGGACAGGGACTGGTGGTGGGACAGGTAGGAAGGCCCCGCCATAAACGGCATAATGCTCTCGTCCGGAGCGTCCGGACTCATCACCTGGTGCATCAGGGCGGCCTCCTCGTCCAGCCCGGATGAGGCCGGGCATCCCACCGGTTTGAGGAAACCCACCTTAAGGCCCCGTTCCCGGAAGTTCAAGGCCAGGCCCAGCGCTACGGCCGTGTGGTCACACCCCGGTGTATTCAGAAGGTACAGGTTCTTCATCTTGTTTCCTCACCTTTCAGCTTACCGTTATCTTGATGTCCAAGGCGGCCACGCCCCGGGCGTAGGCCATAACTGGATTCATATCCATTTCCGCAATTTCGGGAAAGTCCCGTACCAGTACGGCCACGCGTCCGATGGTCCGGGCCACCGCCTCCAGGTCGGCCGGTTCTTCTCCCCGGTAACCCCGCAGCAGGGTGTAGGCCCTGGTTTCCCTGATCATCTCCTGGATTTCCCCCGTGGTCAGGCCCTGCACCAGGCGGAAGGAGACTTCCTTGAGCAGGTTGACGTAGATGCCGCCCAGGCCGAAGGCCACGAGGTGGCCGAACTGGATGTCCCGGTTGATGCCGACGATCAACTCCACTCCCGGCGGCATCATCTTCTGAACTTCGACGCCGTAGATAACGCTGAGCGGGAAATGGTCGAGCACCTTGTCCATGATGGTGTTGTAGGCGGTCCTTACGGCCTCGCCGTCCTGCAGGCGTACCATCACCCCGCCGATGTCGCTCTTGTGCATGATCTTGGGTGAGGCCACTTTGAGCACCACCGGGTATCCCATCTCCCCGGCCAGACGCACGGCCTCTTCCGGCGTGGCGGCCAGGGCGGTGGGAGCGGAGGCGATACCGTAGGCGCGGACCACCCGGGCGGCCTCGCTGCCGAGGAGAACGGGCCGGTTCTCCTCCTTTACCGCGCCCAGGATGTCCCGCACCGCGAGCGCGTCCACATCGTCGTAGGTGACCGGCGCGGGGGGGTGCAAGGCCGGGGAGTTGGCGCGATAGGTATACAACCCCTTCAGGGCCCGGATCCCCGGCTCGGGAAAGGTAAAGGCGGGAATGCCCTTTTCCCGCAGGAGCGCCGCGCCGGCGTCCAACTGCGGTCCGCCCATGAAGGCGGCCACCACCGGCTTGCCGGGGTGGCGGACCGCGGACTCCGCCAGGGCCTGGGCCGTGGCCTCCGGTTCGGTGGTGGCGGCGGGGCAGGTTAGCACCAGCATGGCGTCCACGTTCCCGTCGGCCAGCACGGCGGCGAAAGCCCGGCGGTAGCGGTCGGCCC
>JAJYZD010000220.1 GCA_021800315.1 Bacillota bacterium
AGCACCCCCATCAAGTCAAAACTCTGAACACATCATAATTCTTGAAGGCTATGATGTCTAGTGGGATGGCTTCCAGTCATGGATTTATTTGGCTATGCCAACCCGACCGCACACGTCGAATAATACCGCCCACCAGCAAGTCCGTTCAATCAAATGGCGAAAAAATGCTTTTAAGACTTGCCAGCGTGTTGAAACTCGTCTATACTAATTCCATACGGGACAGAGAGAGTGGGATCTGACCTCAATGCCTCCTGATCAACGATCCGGATCCGGCAGGGGCGGGCGGCGCCCTGGCTCTGGCCGGCCGGCAAAGCCAGACCACCTGATTAGGCATCAGCGAGCCTTCAGGGCGTCGGACCAGGAATGGAGGGAGATCCAGGCCCGGGCCCGGGCGGAGGGGGTAAGTGTCAGCGAGTATATCCGCCGGAGGGCATTGGCACCAGAATGCGATAATGGGGAGGGGTAAGTCGCCAAAGTTTCTTTCTGGATTTCCCCCTAAAGAGTAGACGCCGCTTTGAAAAATTTCTATAATATTATCTATCATGAGCTAAGAAACGAGGACGTGCAAATGCCCGACCAGACTCGCCGGACCGGCCGCGGGGGGCCCCGGCCCCACTCCGGCCGGCCGCGGCAGCCTGTGAAGAACCTGGCCCGCCGTTCATATAGTTTTTCGGCATCGCCGTCTGAATGGGAGGAGATCCAAGCCCGGGCCAAAGAAGCCGGGCTCACAACGAGCGAATATATTAGGCGGCGGACCCTGGCGGACGATCGGCATCAGGACAGGTGACGGCTACCTGCAGCCGAGCGGGCTGTGGGCTATATTTAAGGAGGTGTAAATCATGGCTGACCAGTTCTTTTATCGTTTTTGCGCATTTGGCATGCTTCTTCTTCCTGCTGGTATGTATTATTTCGCCAACTCAGCAATTAGCACGGGTTTTCGCTATATCGCTCCGTGGGGATGGGAAATAATTTTGATCGCAACCTTGGCTGCCATCTTTACCGTGCCTGTTGCCGATGCAGGGACTGATACAATGATAGTCCCATATGCATGTGTTGGGGTCGATTTTGTTTCCATTTCGGCATTCTATCATTACGGCCTCTGGGCCGTAGCTGGCGGATTGGTTGGCGGGTGGACGCTGGCGCTGGCAGTCTATGTTATGTGGCGCCGGTGCCGGCCGGTGCTGGTCGGCACCGGCCCTAACCGGGCGGGGTAGACCGTGGTCGTGCCTAATGATGACACACTCCCCTGGATCGAGCGCCGTCTTCCGCCTGGGCCCTGACCTGACTGCGTACATCATATAACATACCATATATCACACTTGTTATATATGACGTTTATGTGGTTGTACGTACTTTTGACTATTACCTAGTTTTATCCAGAATCATGAAAATTTTTTGGCGTTTTTTCCTCATTAAGCTACAATTAATTGCATGCCGTAATTTTTTTTGTTATCCTGACGTCCAGAGCCGGTTCACGGCCGTTCCTTGACAACTTAATATCAACGCCGCTATTAAAAAAGGAGGAATCCACATGAATGACATGAGACCCCGGCTTATGACCGTCCAGGAATTTGCACTGGCGGCCAGAATTTCCAAGACGCATGCCTACAAATTGATCCGACAGGAAGTCGTCCCTCCCCATTTTATTATCCGGTATGGCCGATCCATCCGTGTACGGCCCGAGGCACTGGAAGGCCTTTCCGCCTAGGCCTTAACGTGATATAATAGGCTCGTCCGAACCGGAAAGGGGGAATATATGGGCAAAGTCAAAGCTGAACCGAACAAGAAAGCGAAAAACGCTGATTTTCGGTATCTTGTGCAAAAAGGTGATATGTGGTACGTCGTGCTACGGATTAACGGAAAAAAGGTCTGGCATAAGGCTGGACCAGACCCGGAGGATGCGCGTAAGTTGCGAAACAGATTGCTGGTTGATCTGGACAACAATGATTATTCCTATTCTAAGGCAAGAATGCCTTACGCGCAATTCCTGGACGAGACATTCCTTCCATGGGTCAAAGCACAGCGTGCAATTAGCACTTACGACGGGTATAAGGGCATCGTAGAGTTACACCTGAAACCGTCTCACCTGGGCAAGACCCGACTGGACGGGATTAAGCCGCTCGTGGTCTTTCGCTATCTGAAGAGCAAGCAAGACGATGGAGAGCTATCTAATCGCACCATACGCGAACATCAGATGGTGATTCGGAGTTCATTGAGGCTCGCGAAGAATCTAGGCGTGTTGGCAGCTAACCCGCTCCGTGACATGGAAAGCTGGTCTTTCGAGGAGAAAGAGTTTGACTTGCCTGCGGAGGAAGAAGTAGCCCAGATACTACAGCATGTTCAGGGTACGCGTTACTGGCTGCCGGCTGTCATATCCATGGCCTCAACTCCTCGTAGGGGCGAAGAACTAGGCGCACAGTGGCAGCGACTCGATTGGGACGCGGAAGGCATGTACATCAACAAGACCATGTATGCGTCTTCCGAAAACGGGATCAAGTATCAGAGGCCGAAGACCAAACGCAGCAAGCGTCCTCTCGCCCTGCCACACTCGGTCATGTTGCTATTAGCCGAGCATAAGCGGGAGCAAGACGAACAAAAGGCACGGCTTGGGAATTTATACCAAGACAACGACCTGATCTTCTGCAATCTCGATGGCACTCCAATCAATCCTGACACCTTCTCTAGCGGCTGGTGCAGGTTGATGAAGCGGCTTGTTAAGCAGCATGGCTTACCTTATATGCGGTTCCATGATTTCCGGCATTACTCGATTGATACAATGTATTCGATAGGCATTGACGAGCCGACCGTGATGCGCCAGGCAGGACACGTCGAGAAGAAGACCACCCGTGGGTACAGCCACCCGGACTTCGATAGACAAAAAAATGCCGTCGAACGTGCCGACGACAAGCTGCGAAAGCTCCGGGAACTCAATGTAGTAGAAGTGGTAGAAAATTCGGTAGAAAGGGTCTAGCCACCCTTTCTACCAGAACCCCGGAACCCTCGAAAACACTGGTGCCGAAGGTGGGAGTCGAACCCACACGGGTGTTGAGCCCGGCGGATTTTGAGTCCGCTGCGTCTGCCAATTCCGCCACTTCGGCAAGCTGTTACCGCCTTATTATAACCCACCTGCCCGGCCCAGTCAACGGCAGTCCGGCCCGAGTTATCCGCCCGGTTCCCCGCCACCGTACCGAAGGGACTTCCGGGTCAGCAGCGAAGCCAATCCCCGCTGCCGTGTCGGAAGCTTCGCGCCGCCTACTGGAAAACCGGCCCGAATTCGGAGGTTCGGCTGGCCGGACAAATGCTGTACGGCCAGGTTCAGGAAAGACTGGCCAACGCAGGTTTTGCCCGTGCGGCGGGCATCATCGCCGAGTTTTGTGGCTGCTTAACTGTGGCATAATAAGTCACCAGTATGGCTGACGTGTTCCATCGAGGGAGGGCCGGAAACCCGCAGGTTCCAGTCCCCTGACATGGTCCGATCACCCCTTAAAAATCAGGGCGTGGAAATCGAGGCCGGTAGAGATCCCCGACGACCCAAGGGACCGGCCCTGCCCGAACTTCCTCCGGTGGCACCGGGAAAATGTCTTTGTGGTCTGAAAAGCCCCGGGTCATGCTCCCCGGCGTCCCTTTTTTCCCCTTGTCTTTCCGGGCTGATTGGAGTAAAATGACCTGGGGAAAACTAAGTATCCGGGCAACGGTATGCCCCCCGGGTCCTGTTGTCGATTTCGACCCGTAGGCTTACGGTAAGTAAGGGAGATGACAGACTGTGCAGGAAGAGGTAAAGACGGCTCTGGAGAAAATCCGCCCGTACCTTCAGGCGGACGGCGGTGACGTCGAACTGGTCAGGGTTACCGGGGACGGGCAGGTTCAGGTCAGGCTGAAAGGGGCCTGCGGCGGGTGACCGGGGGCAACCTGGACCTTGAAACAGGGTATTGAGCGGTCGCTCAAGCAAACGGTACCGGGTGTCAAAGAAGTAGTGCAGGTTAATTGACGCCAGCCTCTGCCGAACCGGCAGAGGCTTTTTGCGGGGGGGTTTTCCATGTTCAAACTGTCCATTTGCCAAATCGGCCCGGTCGGGGACAAGAAGGCCAACCTGTCCAGGGCCGGGCGCATGATCTCCGATGCGGCCCGGGACGCCGACCTGGTGGTCCTGCCCGAGATGTTCAACTGTCCCTACCAGGCGGACCTCTTTCGGTCCTTCGCCGAGAGTTGGCCCGGCGGTGACACCCTGGCCATGCTGGCCGGAGCCGCCAGGGACAACGGCGTTCTCCTGGCGGGCGGCTCCATTCCGGAACGGGACGGGGACCGCATCTACAACACCTGCTTCGTCTTCGGTCCGGACGGCTCCCTCCTGGGCCGGCACCGGAAAATGCACCTGTTCGACGTCCGGCTGGCCGGAGGGATCGATTTCCAGGAGTCGGCTACGATTGCCGCCGGCGACCAGGTCACCGTGCTGGACACCGGAAAGATCAACCTGGGGTTGGCCATCTGCTACGATATGCGCTTTCCCGAACTCTTCCGCCTGCTGACCCTGCAGGGAGCCCAACTGATCGTCGTACCCGGCAACTTCAACCTGGTTACCGGGCCGGCCCATTGGGAGCTTCTGGCACGGGCCCGGGCGGTGGACAACCAGGTCTTTCTGGCCGCGGCCTCCTGCGCCCGGGACCAGGCCTCCACCTACATATCCTACGGTCACTCCCTGGTCGTCGACCCCTGGGGCACGGTGCTGGCCAGGGCGGGTGAAGGAGAACAAATCCTGCGGGCGGAACTGCCCCTGGAGGAACTTGACCGGGTCAGGTCTTCCCTGCCGCTGCTGCGGCACCGCCGCACCGATCTATACGGGGCGTCTTTCGCCCTATTGAACCGGAAGGGGGATTACCGTGGCCACTAACCTCACCGCCGGCCTCGTCGGCTTTACCGGCTCCGGCAAGACCACCGTCTTCAACCTGCTCACCGGCCAGACCGTCCAGGTTTCCGATCGCGCCAGGACCAACGTCGGCATGGCCAGGGTACCCGATCCAAGGGTGGACTTACTCTCCACCCTGTTCAAACCCCGGCGGACCGTGTACGCCCAGATTCAGTTCAGCGACGTTCCCGGCCTCGTTCCGGACAACCGGGCCGCCGCCGCCCAGTTCCTCTCGGGCATCCGGGACGTCGACCTCCTGATCTACATCCTGAACTCGTTCGCGGATGACTGTCCCGATCCCTTACGCGACCTCACCGCGCTGTCCGTGGAACTTCTCCTGGTCGACATGGAAGTGGTGGAACGCCGCCTGGAGAGGATCCGCGGCGGCAAGAAACCAACCCCCCAACTGGAAGAGGAACGCGAACTTCTCACCCGCTGCCTTTCATGGCTGGAGCAGGAAAGGCGCCTGGACAGCCTGGAACTCGACCCGGCCGAAAAGGTCCTCTTGCGCAACTTCGGCTTCCTCACCGACAAACCGGTCATGGCGGTGGTCAACCTGGACGAGGCCGGGCGCAGTTACCCCAACCGGCGGGAGTTGACCGCTTACGCCGCCGCGGAAGGCATACCGGTAGTGGAGTTATGCGGCCGCATGGAGATGGAGATAAACCAACTGGCGCCCGAGGACCGTGCCGCTTTCATGGCGGATCTGGGGATAGAGGAATCGGGCATCGACCGGGTGGCCCGGGAGGCCTACCGGCGGCTGGGCCTGGTCTCCTTCTTCACCGTGGGAGAAGACGAGGTGAAGGCCTGGACGGTTCAAGCCGGAACCCATGCGGTAAGAGCGGCCGGACGGATCCACTCCGACATCGAACGCGGCTTCATCCGGGCCGAGGTCTACCATTACAACGACCTGGCCGAGTCCGGCACCGTGGCAGCGGTCCGGGAAAAAGGCCGTTTCCGCCTGGAGGGCAAGGATTACCCGGTCAAGGACGGCGACATCATCAATTTCCGTTTCAACGTCGGCAAAAAGTAGCGGTCAGAGGGCCCTGCCTTCTTCTCTCATTAGAGCACAAGGGGGGCAGTAGTGTATACTTAATTTTTGCACTAAAAGAACGACCCCTCCGCCAGGCTTCCGTACGACCTACTCCGTGAAGCCTCCCCACCATGAAGGGCGGAGCTTTCACCCTCTGCTGTGAGGCACCTCCGCCTTTTTGAAGGGCTGGAGATGAACCTTAGGGCTTCATGGTCCTGAAGTTACGCCGCAAGTTTGCTCTACGAGAGAGCAGTTCTTTCGGCATGCGAAACGTTTCGCATAGGACCGGTCTCTTGGGAATCGGTTTTACGTGGCAGCCCTGGTGACCCGCCACAAC
>JAJYZD010000221.1 GCA_021800315.1 Bacillota bacterium
CCGCTCGCCCGAAGATCCCGGCGGCTGAGGCGGGTCATAGCGCGACATAGTTGTGCCCTTGCGAGCAACTTATACCGCTTTCCCGCCTTAAGACGCAGACCCTCGGAGTTTCCTCCGCAAGCCCCCGCCTTTAGGCGTGGGGTCTATGACTTACCACTATTACCCTTTCCATAGGATTTCATCTCCTCTAACACGCGGAGGTCATCCTGGAAGTCTTCGATGGTATAATTAATGCCGAGACCATATTTACCTAGCAGTTGCATGAATTCCACATAAGGTAATCCGGATATCTCCACCGCCTTACCCAGGCTAACCTTGCCCTCCCCATACAAAGTGACGGCAAACCTGACTAGGCATTCTCTGGCCAGGTTCTCCTCAACAGAGTCCAATAATGAGACCACCCCGTCCGGCAAATCCAGAACCACCCTGGTCATCGCTTCTGCACCTCCCACGGCTATTATACCTCCAGGACCAGGTAATTTCCAGAAAATATTACTCGCGAAGGATATATCCGGCCGGAAGTCTCTGGGCAGCTTCATTTCTCCACAACGGCGGAACCTCGGAAACAGACCTTTTCCCGGTGCGCCGTCGCAGAGTTGACCCTTTCCTCACACCTGCAACCGCTGTCCGCGGGGCGGGATTGGCTACAAAAAAGAAGGCCCGTCGAGCAGGCTTGCCCGCCGCGGCCCGATCAAGAAGGTGTATTGTCTGGAATGCTCCCTATATTGACAAAACGGCGGCCAGACGGTACAAATCCCGATCGATGGGCTTTTTCCCGGCCGTAGCCTGTTCAAGGTGCTATCCACGATCTGCCCGTCGACCATGCCCACCATCCGGCTGGTGCTTCCGGACATGAGCAGATGTACCGCGTGCGTGCCCAGGCGGCTGGCCAGAATCCGGTCGAAGGCCGTGGGTGTGCCGCCGCGCTGTACGTGGCCCAGGATGGCCACCTTGGTGTCCAGGCCGGAGTGGTCTTTGACCAGTTGTCCGATTTCCACGCCGCTGGCCGCTCCTTCGGCCACCACGATGATGCTGTGCTGTTTGCCCCTTCTTTGCCCCCGGCGGAGCTTGTCGCAAACATCTTGAATACTGAAGGGCTCCTCGGGAATAAGAATGGACTCGGCGCCGACCGCCAGTCCGGCGGAGAGAGCGATGAAACCCGTATCCCGGCCCATCACTTCGATTGAGCCGGGGTCATTGCCTGGATATACCTCATGGAAAAGGGGAATATTAAAAAACAGGTGATACCATCATGGCCAACCGACATAGTATTAACGTATGTGAAAAAGTTCGTTGTGTCATAAATCAGACAGTCATTATGCAAGCCATATTTCTTTGTAACCAGTTCCGAGAACTCTTCTTCAAGCTTCTGAATACCATTTTCATACACCAAATCCGCGTTATCCCAAAACCGCTGACTTGACAACAGCTGCTTTGGAGCATGAATAATCCTACTCAGCACGGTTTTCTGAAACCAATCGGCAATCTGGGCTTGCCAGTAGCATATATTCACCAACGCTCAAACCTTGATCACGTGGAGTTGGCGACAAATACCTTACCGGTGACGGGATCCGTCAGGACAGCGGTCGGATACCAGCCTACCGGCACCTGGCCGAGCCAGGTATTGTCAGCCGGGCTGTAAACACCCACCGCGTTGAGCATGCCATCCGTTACATAAAGGCGCTGACCGTCGGGCGACAGCCCCAGGCCGTTGGGAGCGATGCCGAAGGGGGCGTTGGGGTACGGGTTGACGCTAATGGTTTTGACGCTCTGGTTGGTCAAATCGACCACGGCGATGGCGTCTTGATCGGCCTCAGCCACGTAGGCTGTCTTGCCGTCCTGGGAGAGAACCATAGAGTCGGGCAGAGTGCCGGTGTTCGCCGCGTCCGGCGCCGCCGGGGCTCCCGGCGAAATCTCGCTGGTCTGTTTCATGGTGGCCGCCGTGTTCGTGGTTGAGGACGATGCCCAGGGCGGTGGCGACCACGTTGACGCCCACCGCTCGATCGTAATGGTGGCGAGCCCTTACGCTAAAAGGAACGTGGTCGCTCCTTTTCTCCTGCCGGCCACCGGCATCGCCTGGCCGGATCGGCGGTTGCCAGCCTCATCGTGGTTGCCTCCCGCCCGCCGGTCCGACGTTGTGCGCCGCCAGGCAAATCGATCTGAGCAGCCCGGCCGGAGTCCGGGTGAAAGTCGGCAACCCATTCCCGGGCATACCTACGAGGCCAGTGCCATCAAGCACGTGTTCTTCATCATGCGGGAAAACCACAGTTACGATCAAATCCCCGGAGATCTCCGGCAGGCCGACGGAGACCGGATTTGGTGGTTTTCGGTTGGCCGGCCACTCCCAATACCCACCGCTAACCAACTACCGGAAACTACCAGGGTTGGCCGCGATCAGCTGGGCCACCGCCGTTCCACCCGTGCGTCCTTGCTCCGGATCTTTGCGCTTGACCGTGGCATACACGTACCAACCGCTCTCCCGGCCAACAAATCGGTAGGAGATTGCCTGATAGATTTTCTTGGACTGGCATGTTGTTCGGGTCTTTGGCATGTGGTAGAATGAGGTTGAGGTGACGATCATGCGTACGATGGTCATGAAGCGTGGACAGACTGCCATTCCGGCCAGATTGCGGGAAAAATTCGGCATCAGGCAGGGCGATTCCTTGGAATGGATGGACGATGGCCAAAGCATAAAGGTAATCCCCCTCCGCGGTGATCCTATAGCCGCGCTCAAGGGGTGCGCCAAGGGAAGCGGCCTCGGTGACAGGCTGTTGGCGGAACGCAGAAAGGATGCCTTGCGGGATGGCTGACGCCTGGTTGTTGGACTCCTCGGCACTCATGGCCTTAATGGAGGACGAGGATGGTAGCGATACCGTTGCGGACATCCTCCGTCAAGGGAAAACCATCATTCCGTTCCTTGTCCTCATGGAGATTTACTATATTTCCCTGCAGGAGAGCGGTCAACAGGAAGCCGATCGTCGCTGGGCTCTGATAAAACAATTACCCAGCGAGATTGTCTGGGACGTAGATGAAGCCACTGTATTGACGGCGGCACGATTCAAGGCATTTCACCGGCTTTCTGTCGTCGATGCCCTCATCGCGGCATATGCTAAGCGGCGCGAAGCTGTTCTCTTACATAAAGACCCGGAATATCAAGCTCTAGCCGGTGAGTTGGAATTTGTCATCCTGCCTCTGAAAAAAATTGCAAACGGAAAGACCCATCCTCAAAAAGAGAGACCGGACGATTTTACAGTTATATCCGGCCCAGATGAGGAGTGCAAGGGCTGAAACCTAAATCGACAGAACGGCGGCCAGACGGTACAAATCCCGATCGATAGGCTTTTTCCCGGCTGTAGCCTGTTCAAGGTCGCTATCCACGATCTGCCCGTCGACCATGCCCACCATCCGGCTGGTGCTTCCGGACATGAGCAGTTGCACCGCGTGCGCACCCAGGCGGCTGGCCAGAATCCGGTCGAAGGCGGTGGGTGCGCCGCCGCGCTGCACGTGGCCCAGGAGGGCCACTTTGGTGTCCAGGCCGGAGTGCTCTTTGACCACCTGTCCGATCTCCGGGCCACTGGCCGCTCCTTCGGCCACCACGATGATGCTGTGCTGTTTGCCCCTTCTTTGCCCCCGGCGGAGCTTGTCGCAAACATCTTGAATACTGAAGGGCTCCTCGGGAATAAGAATGGACTCGGCGCCGCCCGCCAGTCCGGCGGAGAGAGCGATGAAACCCGTATCCCGGCCCATCACTTCGATGACGAAAGTACGTTCGTGGGAGGTGGCCGTGTCCCGGATCTTGTTGATGGCGTCCAGAACCGAGTTGACCGCCGTGTCAAAGCCGATGCAATAGTCGGTGCCGCTGACATCGTTGTCGATCGTCGCCGGGATGCCCACGACCGGCAGGCCGTATTCCCGGTGCAAGGCCAGGGCGCCCTGGAACGAGCCCCCTCCTCCGATCACCGCCAGCCCCTGCAGTTCGAAACGTTCGACATTTTGGCCGGCTTTGGCCCGTCCCTCCCGGGTTTTGAATTCTTCCGACCTGGCCGTACGTAAAACGGTCCCACCCCGGTGGATGATCTCGCCTGCCGAACCTAACCCCACAGGCTGGATGTCCGCCTCGATGAGGCCGGCAAAACCACGCCGGATACCCATGACTTCCACCCCGTGATAAACGGCCTTGCGTACCACCGCCCGGATGGCGGCGTTCATGCCCGGGGCGTCCCCGCTGCTGGTCAGCACGCCGATTCTGCGCATTGGACGGCTCCCCCTTGCCGGCAGCGTTGGCTGAATTTGCTGCACTTCTTATAACCTCTCCGCCAGATACCGGACCAAATCCGCCAAGCGGCTGGCGTAGCCCCATTCGTTGTCGTACCAGGCGATCCCCTACCACCATGGTGGATGGAGCATCCACTATGCAGGAGGAACGGTTACCGTTGAAGTCCTTTGATACCAACGGCAGTTGGCAGTACTCCAGAATCCCCGCCAAAGGTCCGCCGGCCGCTTGCCGCAGGGCCAGGTTGACTTCCTCCACCGTCACCGGGCCGGCCAGTTCGGCTACCAGGTCCACCACCGATACGTTGGGCGTGGGCACCCGGAAGGCCATCCCGTTCAAACGCCCGGCCAGTTCCGGCAATACCTTCCCCACCGCCCGGGCCGCCCCCGTGGTGGTGGGAATGATGGAAAGCGGGGCCGCCCGGGCCCGGCGCGGATCTTCGTGGGGCAGGTCCAGGATACGCTGGTCGTTGGTGTAGGAGTGAACGGTCGTCATCAGACCGTTGATGATCCCGAAGCGCTCGTGAAGGACTTTGGCCAGCGGTGCCAGGCAGTTGGTGGTGCAGGAAGCGTTGGATACGATATGGTGTCTGTCCGTCCGGTACATATCCTGGTTGACGCCCATGACGACGGTGATATCCTCGCCCTTGGCCGGGGCGTTGATAACCACCTTTTTGGCGCCGGCCCACAGGTGGCCGGCCGCGGCTTCCCGGTCGGTAAAGCGGCCGGTGGATTCCACCACGATGTCTACTTCGCACCGGGCCCAGGGAATCCTGCCCGGATCCGCCCCGGCCAGGACGGTCACCTCCCGCCCGAAGGCGGTAAAGCTGCTTTCCCCGGCGGTCACGTCCCCGGCCAGCGGGCCGTGCACCGAATCGTACTTGAGGAGGTGGGCCAGCGTTTGGGGCGAGGTCAGGTCGTTGACGGCAACAACCGCGACGATGTCGCTTGGCCCTACGGCCCGGAAGAAATGGCGGCCGATCCGGCCGAACCCGTTAATACCGACTTTTACGGTCAAGCTATCACGTCCCCTCTAAAGATCGGGTTTCCACGAGTTTATTTTCAGCTATTTTACTGCAAAGTAAGCCTTGATGACAACATCGCGGAGATTGTTTTTCCCGACCTCGCCTTGCCACCACTAACGCCGAAGACACCGTAGCGGTATCATATATCCTGGACATGGTCGAAATATTTTCAAGGCAAGAGGAGACTAGCCTGAATAATGTCTCAATATAGAGAGAAATAGTTATCCTGTTAAGGCCAAGGACCGCCATTTATTACATCACATTTCCTTTTGCCCCCGCCACGAGCAAAAATAAATTTTCGTTGAAATTGCGTCCCGCGGCGTTCGGATCCGGCGTCTGCGCCCGGCCCGACGGCGCACAGACGCGGTAGCTCGCTACGGACGCCCGGTCGGAGACGAACCTGCCGCGGTAACAAACTTCGGCGGGTTGCGGCTTTGGATGAGGGTCCGGGCGACGCCAAAAGGAGCGCCGGGGTGCGGGGGCTTACGGCCCGGCAGGCTGTGGACGCGAAGAACTTAACATTTGAGGTGCGTAAGGCGATTATTATATACAAACAGGGAGTAACCGGGGCTCCGGGAGGGAATGGACTGAATTAGGATTCCTCTTTTGCCGTTCTAAGCAATGTAAGCATACCTCAGCATATGCTGGTATTTATGTAGCGGGAGGGAGCGCCGGTTACATGCAATCATTCTGAGGTACCCAATGATCTGTTCTGATTTATGATTCCACTCCGAAAAGGGGTTGTTCAGGAAGCTCTGCTGATTTGGGCCCGGATGTAAAAGTCGCGGCGGCCTATCATTGGGAGATAGGAAACCTGGCAGGGTTACGTTCTGAGCCACCGTCAACCGAAAGGGACAGCCTGTAGATAACAACATTATTTGTCACCATTTTCGGAGGTGTCAATGTCAGCGCCACCCTACCTTGGCAAGTCCAGCCGGAGCCCCTTGCGCGCGAGCCTC
>JAJYZD010000014.1 GCA_021800315.1 Bacillota bacterium
GGCATGGTGCTGGCGGTGGCCAAAGCCCTGGAGGAGGGCAGCAGGGCGGTGATGTGCGCCTCCACCGGCAACACCGCGGCCGCGGCGGCGGCATATGCGGCGCGGGCGGGGGTCACGTGCACGGTGCTCCTGCCGGAGGGGAAAATCGCCCTGGGCAAACTGGCCCAGGCCCTGGTCTACGGGGCCCGGGTGGTGGCCGTCGAGGGCAACTTCGACCAAGCCCTCACCCTGGTACGGGAAATGACCAGACGGCACCCCATCGCCTTGGTTAACTCCATCAACCCCTACCGCTTGGAAGGGCAGAAGACCGGCGCGTTCGAGGTGGTCGACCAGTTGGGAGGGGTCCCCGACTTCCTGGCCCTGCCGGTCGGCAACGCCGGCAATATCACCGCTTACTGGAAGGGCTTCAAGGAGTACCGGGAACGGGGGGCGGCGTCCACCGTGCCCCGCATGCTCGGTTTCCAGGCCGCCGGGGCGGCTCCCATCGTGCTGGGCCGGGTGGTGGAGCACCCGGAAACGGTGGCCACGGCCATCCGCATCGGCAATCCGGCCAGTTGGCGGGGAGCCGCGGCGGCGGTAGAGGAATCGCAAGGCCTCATCGACTCCGTATCGGACGAAGAGATACTGGCGGCTTACCGGGTGCTGGCATCGAAAGAGGGGGTCTTCTGCGAACCGGCGTCGGCCGCTTCGCTGGCCGGGGTGCTCAAGCTGGCGCGAGCAGGCTTTTTCCGGCCCGGCCAGCGCGTGGTCTGCGTTCTGACCGGCCACGGTCTCAAGGATCCGGACACCGCGGTGGCCGACGTGGCGGCGAGTCCGGTCCGGATTCCGCCCGACGTGGAGGCCATGGAGGCTGTCCTGGCCGGGTGATGTCCAAACGGGGGTTTTCACTATGGTCCGTGTGAAGGTGCCGGCGACAACGGCGAACCTGGGTTCAGGCTTCGACTGCCTGGGCATGGCCCTCGAACTGCATAACACGGTGGAGATGTCCCTGGCCGCGGGACTGTCCATCGATGTTCAGGGCGAGGGCGAAAAAGACATCGCCCGCGACGAGCGGAACGTCGTTTACCAGGCGGCGGTGCGGCTGTTCCGCCAAGCCGGCCTGCCCGTTCCCGGGCTGAAGATAAGGCTGGTCAACCAGATCCCGGTGGCCAGGGGCCTTGGTTCCAGCGCGGCGGCCGTGGTGGGCGGCCTCATGGCGGCCAACCGTCTGGCGGGGGGGGCGGTCCAGGCGCGGGAGATTATGAGCATCGCTACAGCCATGGAAGGGCATCCGGACAACGTGGCGCCGGCCCTTTTGGGCGGTTTGGTCATCGCGGTGCCGGTGGATGGGGAAATCAAGTGCATCAAGCTGGACCTGCCGCCGGAACTCAGGGTAGTGTGCGCCGTGCCCGATTTCACCCTCTCCACCAGGTTGGCACGGGAGGCCCTGCCGCACGAGGTAAACCTGTCCGATGCCGTTTATAACCTGGGGCGGGTGGCCTTGTTGGTGGCCGGCCTGATGAAAGGGGAGTTGGAGCTTCTGAACGTGGCGATGGAGGATAGGCTGCACCAGCCTTACCGCTATTCCCTGGTCCCGGGGATGAAGAAGGTTCTGGCGGCGGCGCGGCTGGCGGGAGCCAGGGGAACGGCGCTTTCCGGGGCCGGCCCGTCCCTGGTGGCTCTGGCGGACCGTAACTGCGAGCTTATCGCCCGGGTTATGAGGGAAACCTTCCGGCAAAACGGCGTGGCCGCCAGAAGCATGGTGCTCCCGCCCTGTCCGGTGGGGGCGGCGGTGTTCGAGAGTCACTGAGGATGGCCGGGCAAGTCGCATCCCGCATAGAATATAGAAATTTTACAACGGTTTGACCCGCGCGAGGAGAGAAGCAAAAGTATGCTGGTGGTACAAAAGTACGGGGGCAGTTCGGTCGCCGACGCCGACCGGATCCGCCGGGTGGCCGGAAGGGTGGCCGATGTGAGGAAGGCCGGCCACGACGTGGTGGTGGTGGTTTCGGCCATGGGCGATACCACCGACGAGTTGATCTCGCTGATGAACGAAGTGACCGACTGCCCGCGGGAGCGGGAAATGGATATGCTTCTGTCCACCGGGGAGCAGGTTTCAATCGCCCTTCTGGCCATGGCCGTCTTTGAACTGGGCCTGCCGGTCATCTCCCTCACCGGCCCGCAGGTAGGCATCCTGACCGACGACACCCATACCAAGGCCCGCATCATTGATATTCAGCCGAACCGGCTGCGGAGCGAACTGGCGGCCGGTAAGGTGATTGTAGTAGCCGGTTTCCAGGGGGTGAACGCGGCCAACGACATCACCACCCTGGGGCGGGGCGGCTCGGATACCAGCGCGGTTGCCCTGGCGGCAGCGCTCTCGGCCGACCTCTGCGAGATCTACACCGATGTGGACGGCGTCTACACGGCCGATCCCCGCTTGGTGCCGGACGCGAAAAAACTGCCCTACATCCTGTACGACGAAATGCTGGAGCTGGCCCATCTGGGTGCGGTTGTGCTGCATCCCCGGGCGGTCGAATGCGCCAAGCTGTACGGCATTCCGGTGCACGTGCGGTCCAGCTTCAACCTCAACCTGGGAACGATAGTGAGGGAGGCGGGGGAGACGGAACGTCCCAATGTGGTCACCGGTGTGGCGCATGATTTAAATGTGGCCAGGATAGCGATCTTTGATGTTTACGACCGGCCGGGTGTGGCCCACCATATTTTCGAGGAACTGGCCGGCGCGGGTGTGAACGTGGATATGATAGTACAGAGCGCTATGCGCGACGGGATCAACGACATCGCCTTCACCGTCAGCAAGACGGAGGTCAAAAAGGCCGTGGCGGTGATAGACCGCATCAAGGAAGACGTCGGCAGCGGCGGATTCGCCGCGGACGACGACGTGGCCAAGGTATCGGTGGTGGGCGCCGGCATGATTTCGCACCCCGGAGTGGCCGCCCACGTTTTCGGCGCCCTGGCCGACACCGGCATCAACATCGAGATGATCAGCACTTCCGAGATCGGCATCTCCTGCCTAGTTAAGGCCAGTGAGGCGCTTCGGGCGGTACGGGCCCTGCACGACCGGTTCCGTCCGCCGGCGGGGGGCGAGTAAACCGTTAGGGGGCGTTACCACGGAAAACACGGACGAAATGACTCGTGTCGTACCGCTCAAGCGGGTGGCGGGCGACACGGCGGTCGACGGTTCGGACCGGGTTGTCCGGGAGGTTCCGCTGACCGTCTTTTTGAACGACCAGGAGTTTGTAACCCTGGTTTGTTCGCCTGCCCACATCGAGGAACTGGTGGCCGGCTTTCTGCTTGTCGAGGGGATAGTCGGGGAAAGGGCGGACCTCACCGATATCAGCATCAAACCGGAGGAGGGCCTGGTCTGGGTGACGATCGGCCGCGATATCGGCCGGACGGAAGAGCTGTTCCTGAAGCGGTGCCTGGCTTCCTGCTGCGGGCGGGGCCGCTCCACGGTCTACTTCATGAACGATGCGAGCCTGCGGCCGGTTGATTCCGGCCTGGTGGTCACGCCGGACCTGATCCGCCGCCTGGACCGGCAAAGGGAGGAACGGGCGGGTGTCTTCCGGGAGACGGGGGGGACGCACGGGGCGGCGCTGTGCTCGGTCGACGGGTTGGTTTACTTTTACGAGGACATCGGTCGTCATAACGCGGTGGACAAGGTTTTGGGCCGGGCCTTCCTGGACGGGGTTACTTTCGAAGACAAAATGATTTTTCTTTCCGGACGGATTTCCTCGGAGATGGTGGTTAAGGCGGCCAGGGCCCGGGTACCGCTCATCGTCTCCCGTGCCGCGGCCACCGATTTCGCCCTGCAGATGGCCGGCAACCTCAACATTACCGTGGTCGGCTTCATCCGCGGCGACCGGTTCAACATCTATACGGAGCCTCAAAGAGTGGCTTGGGCTCAGGAGAGGATGTAGACCTGGACGTTTCGCACTCCCCAGTCTTCGGCTTCCCTTTCGGTGTTGAAGAACAAGTCGACGCGGTCACCCTTGATCGCCCCGCCGGTATCCAGGGCCGTCCCGTAGCCGTAGCCCTGCACGTACAACCGGGTGCCCAGCGGAATGACCAGTGGATCCACGGCGATCGTGCCCAGCCGCGGTACGGTGCCGGTGGCGGTGCGTCTGCCGGTCGGAGCGTAGGCGGTGGCCGTCATGACGGTCCGGCCGTTAAAGAGGTTCGGCATCCCGCCCCGGCTTACCTCAGTGTCGCCGCTGACCGCCAGGATGGCTGGCCGCGGCGCCCGGAGCATGGTCTCACCGACCAGGGTGGCGGCGGTTTCGATTCCGTTGGTGTACACAACGTGCCAGACCTGCCTGGCCAGGCCGGTGACGCCCGCATGGAGGATGCGGGTCGTCCCGCCGGCCTGGGCGGGATCCGACAGGGCCAGGGTGGTGAAAGGTACGGTGATATCCCGGGTTTCCCGCCGGGTGACGATCCGGAGAACCCGTATCCGCATACCGGCCGTGACGGGGTAGGCCGGGCCCGGCTGCACCTGGTCCTGGCCGGTAAGGGTTATGTCCGCCTCGCGCAGCACCCCGGCAACCGTGGTCCGGGTGGTGAAGATGCGCCGGATGGTCCCGTCCGCGGTCACGTTCACGGGTACGGCGCGGTACACCTCTATGCTTGTCCCGTTTTTGAGCGGGGTGCCGGTGCCCGGTTTCACCCGGTCCATGGGTCCCATGGTGACGCCCGCGCCGGACAGCAGTTGTCCCACCGTGAAGGCGTAGGTGGTCAGGGCCTCCTTTTGGCTGCCGATTTGGAGGGTCACGTTCTTTCTTTGGAGGTAGGCGCCGGAGAGGACAAGGGTGGCGGCGAGGAGGACCAGCAGGAGGGCTGAGCGCTTCAGGAGAAGGTTTTCCCTGCGGGGGAGGCCTGGCTTAGACACAGAACACTCGCTCCTTAAACTGGTATCGATAGGTATGTATTCCATGTGACGATCCTTTTTCCTTCCATGGCTGGCAGGAAGCGTATATTAGAGCCGGGCGATGCCGAACCATGTACCACGAAAAAGGACGCCCTAGCCGGGGCGTCCGGGTTATTTTTAAAACTTACTTATCTTCTGAGCTTGGGCTCCCGTTTGCCAACAGTTTGCCAAGACCCGCCTCCAGGCGCCCTCCCTCTAGCCGTCTTTCGACTCATCTTCGGTGGATTTATTAAGCCGCCTCAGCTCCTGCAGGATTTCCCGCAGCAGGGTAAGGGTGAGGCGGCGGAACTGGATGTCGCTGGACAGCTTGGCCCAGCGGTTGGGGTTCTTCTCGTCGATGTACTCTTCCAGCACCTCTGTTATATCCTTCACCCGATTCCGCCTCCTTTAGCGAACAAATACTATACCTACGGAAATAGCGCACTTGATCGAGTCGGGGTCCACGTCGGCGTGGGCCACGGGGTAGATCTCCCAACCGACCCGGGCCACCAGGTCGTAAACATCAATGCCCACACCTTCCATGGAAGGGCGGGAGCGCAGGGGAAAACGGCAACGCCCCGAGTCGAGAAACTGGCAGTACATGCCCCGGCACAGGGTGGTCTTGCAGCCGCCGGCGCCGAAGCCGACGGCGAAATAGTGGCCGTCGTTGAAGGCCAGGGCCTCGACCTGGGAAACGACCGAGCCGGTGTCGTGCTGGTGCGCCTCGTGTCCCCGGTGCCAGGCCTTGTCGTCGACGAAGTCGGCCTTGGGGTTGACCTCGTGCTTGGTGAGGACGGCGTAGTCGAAGCGGGAGAGCGCTTTGCGCATGAATTCCGGTTCGGGGGTGTAGGGCGGACAGTTGGGTGTCTCGCCGTAGAGGTGGCAGCGGGGGAATGCGCACTTCAAGCGCACCCGCTCGTCCACGCTGACCAGGTTGGCGGGGATCACCTTGGCGTCCGCGGCCCCCAGGGAGATGGCCAACTCCCGGTAGCGATCCAGGTCGGCCAGGAGTTTTGCCATGGGCACCGAGGTTTCGATGCGGCTGGCTGTTACCTTTCCGGACAAAGACCTCACCTCAGATCTGCAGAATTTTTCGGCCGTGAGGGGGATTTCTCTGCCGCCCCATCTGTTTCCTTCCGGTAGGCCGATTGTGGAACGGAAAAGCGGTGCCCCGAGGAAATGGCCGAACGGTATTGACACCGGGCGGCCGTAGAGTATAATATATTTAGATGAATGGCTAAACATCTAAAGAGAGGTGGGAGACCGGATTGAACCTTTTGTTCAAGGCTCTGGCCGATCCCACCCGGCGACGCATCCTTCAGCTCCTGCGGCGGGGTGACCTGACGGCAGGCGAGATCGCCGATCAGTTTCCCATCTCCCGGCCCAGCATCTCCCACCACCTCAACCTGCTCAAGCAGGCCGGGCTGGTGCAGGATGAGCGCCGGGGGCAGCACATCGTGTATTCCCTGAATACCACCGTATTCCAGGAAGTGCTTACCTGGTTGGCCGGATTGATGGCGATGGAGGAGAAGGAAAATGGAGATGGATAGGAAATCCTTACTGTGGGACTGGCCCGTCTGGATTCTGTTGGTCCTGGACCTGGGGGCGTCCATTTACGCCTATCCGCACCTGCCGGTGCGGGTACCGGTCCACTGGAACTGGCAGGGCCAGGCAAACGGCTGGGGATCGCCTTTTAGCGGAGCCTTCTTAACGTTTTTCATTACGGTGGGCTTATACCTGTTGCTGCTGGTCATACCGGTGATCGACCCGCGCCGGGCCAATTACGGCCGCTTTGAGGATACCTACCGCTTTTTACGACTGGTCCTCGTCCTGTTCCTCGTGGCGTTGCACTGGGTGACCCTGGCCGGCGCCCTCGGCTGGCCGGTCTCTATGAAACAGGTGACGATGACGGCGGTTGCCGCCTTGTTCCTGGTTCTGGGCAACGTCATGGGCCGGCTCAAACAGACCTGGTTCGTCGGTATCAGGACCCCCTGGACCCTGTCCGACGACGGGGTCTGGACCAGGACGCACCGTTTGGGCGGGCGGGTCTGGGTAGTCGCGGGACTGGTGGGGATCGCGGGCGGGCTCATGAGCGGGGCCCGGCCGGACCGGTCGTGTTTCTGGTCGCCACGGTGGCGGCGGTCGTCATTCCGGTGGTTTATTCCTATTGCGACTATCGCCGGGTCCACCGCTGAAAAGGCGGATGCATTGGGTTGCGCATAAATCCGGAGGGGGTGCTTTGCATGATCGTTTCGACCACCAACTTTATCGCCGGACACACGGTTAAGCAAACGATGGGGGAAGTCTTCGGGGTGGTGGTGCGCTCGCGCGGCCTGGGTTACAACGTGGTCGCCTCCCTGCGGGCCCTGGGGGGCGGCGAGATCAAGGAGTATACCAGCTTGCTGGAGAGCGCCCGCCGGCAGGCCGTGGACCGAATGGTCGAAAGAGCGCGGGACCTGGGTGCCAACGCCGTTTTGACCATGCGCTTCGATTCCTCCGAGATCGGTACGATCATGTCGGAGGTCGTGGCTTACGGAACGGCCGTGGTGGTGGAGCCGCTCCCCCAGGAGGGTTAACTGTGGCCGGGCCGATATTCGATGATCACGCCGCCGGCTACGACGCCTGGTATGCCACGCCCATGGGCGGCCTGGTGGACCGGCTGGAGAAGGAGGCGGTCTTCCGCCTCCTGGAGCCCAGGCGCGGCCAGACCATCCTCGATGTGGGCTGCGGCACGGGGAACTACGCCCTGGAACTGGCGGCCCGGGGCCTGGCGGTGACCGGAGTGGACGTTTCCCCGGCTATGCTGGAGTTGGCGCGGGAAAAGGCCCGGGCCCGGAGCGTGGCCGTCTCCTTTCATGCGGCCAACGCCCTGAAACTGCCCTTCGCCGACCATTCCTTCGAAGCGGTGCTGTCGGTGACGGCCCTGGAGTTCGTGGCCGAGCCCGCGGCGGCCCTCATTGAGGCCTACCGGGTTCTTAAACCGGGCGGGCGGCTGGTGGTGGGCGTGATCGGGCGGGAGAGCGCCTGGGGCTGCTATTACGCCGAGAGGGCCCGCACCCGGCCGGACAGCGTTTTTCGGCAGGCCCACCTGTACACGGCGCTGGAACTCGGGCAGGTGATGCCGGGCCGGGATGTCGTGGTCCGGGCGGCCCTCTTCGTGCCGCCGGATTTTGATTTCAGCCGGCGGGCGGAAGCCCTGGAGTTGGAAAGGGATGCCCTTTCCGCCGGGCGTGGGGACGGAGGGTTTCTCTGCGCTCTGGCGGTAAAAGGTGCGGCGGTCTGAGCCGCTGCATCGACGCGGTGCGTTGGGAGGTATTTCCGTGCCGGAAGCGGCGGCTTTCGTCGCGGGTTCCCTGGTATTATTACCCAAGCTTGGCGACATATTTTTCCATCCACAGTCGTGCCAAGCATTCGGGGGGACAAAGCAGCTTAAGTGTAGTCCCTAGCAATCGCCAGAAAACGCGACACAAAGCTTGACTTTCATTGAGGTTATGCTATAATGATGGTAGTCCCTACACAACGTGTGTGACTACATCTTTCAAGGAAAGGAAAGGCCGTCGCTCATAGCAATATCTACCATACATACCCAATAATGGGATAGGACTGGATACTCGCAGGCAGGTTAGAGCATGGCGTCCTTGTCGTGCTTGGGACTTTTCCTGATAACCGTCTAGATATTACCACCATGGAAAGAGAGTCTTGACCGTCTGAACGCCACAAGTGCTCTTGAACCACAACTGGTCAAACGATTACTTAAGAAGGCGAAAAGCTGGGTGTAGTCCCTAATGGGTTGTCCGTAGAGGGCTTAAGCCCTTGCGACGGCTGGTACTGGTAATTTCTTACGCCAAACTTGGGTTATTACAGGTACAGGCCAGCGTGCTCGTAGCCGACCCGGCCGTTTTCCTCGTCGGCGGTGTCCGCCGCTGCGTCGGTATGGCTTATCGTACGGCTCAGGACGGTTTTTGACCGCTGAGCCGGCGCCACATATTTTCCTCCCCGCCGGAAAAGCTACGGCCAAAGGAGGTACGCGAATGAATGTAGATGCCAAGGGGATGGAAGCGGCCAATTTGAGTCCCGCCCAGGTTAACGAATTAAAGGAAGCCGAAAAGAAACTCAACGGCGGGAAGGCTACCCCGGAAATCTACCTTTTGGCCGTCCAACGGGGTTCCTAGACCAACAGGGTGTGCGAAGAGCCCGGAGGGAAATCCCCCCTGGCTCTGTAACAGTCGAGGAATGGCATCGGTCCGTGTTTCGCCAAATTGCCCGGCTCCCATTTTGGCGCCGCAAAACCCGGGCAGCGCCCAAAACGTCTGCCGCCGCTGATCTCACCGGGTACGGTGCTCCTGCCCACCGCCGTCTCCGCGGCGGTGGGCATTTTTTTTCGGCATCTATCCGGCCAACCGCGCCGCCCGGGAGAGTCCCACCGACGCCCTGTGGCGCGAGTGAAGCGTTCGTTTGTTCACCGCCGGGCCCGGGCTGCCTGGCTAGCCAGGTGGTTTCCCCGTGCTCCCCGAGTTGTGGTATATTAAACGCAGTGACATTGGCGGGGGGTACTCTATTGTCTGCAGTGGTAGTTGCCAGCGGCCTGGGCAAGGAATTCGGGCGGGTGAGGGCGGTCGCCGGCATTGATTTCGAGGTGCGGGCGGGGGAGTGTTTCGGGTTCCTGGGACCCAACGGGGCGGGCAAGAGCACCACGGTGCGGATGATCCACTGTTTCCTGCCGCCCACGGCCGGGCGGCTTACGGTCCTGGGCCTGGAGGTACCCGGGCAGTGCCGGCGGATCAAGCGGCAACTGGGCGTGGTGCCGCAGGAAAACAACATCGACCCCGAGTTGAAGGTCCTGGAGAACCTGCTGGTATATGCCCGGTTCTTCGATATCAGCGGAACGGACGCGCTGCAACGAGCGCAGGAACTGCTGGCTTTCTTCGGCTTGGAAGGCAAGGGGAACGAACGGCCGGACAACCTCTCCGGGGGCATGAAGCGCCGGCTTACCATCGCGCGGGCCCTGATCAACAAACCGCGGCTCCTCCTTCTGGACGAACCGACCACGGGCCTGGACCCCCAGGCCCGCTACCAGGTCTGGCAGCGGCTTTTCCGGCTCAAGGAGGAAGGGGTGACCCTGATCCTGACCACCCACTACATGGAAGAGGCGGCCCAACTGTGCGACCGGCTGGTGATCATGGACAGCGGGTCCATCCTGGCCGGCGGGGAACCGGACAGGCTGGTGGCCGAACACACCGGCCGGGAGGTGGTGGCCGTCGGCGAAGGCGCCGCGCGTGCCCTGGAGGTGGAAGACCGCGCCGGCAGCCTTTACCGGGACAAGCTGGTCCTGGGCCAGGATCTCTTTCTTTACTGCGACAGCGGGCGGGAACTGCTGGCGGCGCTGGGCGACCTCGGTTTCTCCCGCCTGCTGCTCAGGCCGGCCACCCTGGAGGACGTTTACCTGAGACTGACCGGAGGAAAGGAATTCGGGGAATGAGACTGCCGGATCTCTCCTACCTGACCTGGCGGGTTCTGGAGCGCCACCTGGCCGTCTTCCGGCGTACCTGGGTGGTCAATCTTTCTTTCAACTTCGCCGAGCCCATCCTCTACCTGGCGGCTCTGGGCCTGGGTCTGGGCGCCTACGTGCGGCCCATCGCCGGCATGAGCTACCTGCAGTACCTCGGTCCCGGCCTCATCGCTTCCTCGTCGATGTTGTCCACGGCTTACGAGTGTACTTACGGCGCCTTCGTCCGCCTGGAATTCCAGAAGGTCTACCATGCCATCCTGGCTACCCCGGTTAGCGTGGAGGACCTGGTGATGGGCGATATCCTCTTTGGGGCTTTCAAGGGACTCCTATACGGTACGGTCATCCTGGTGGTGCTGCTGGCACTGGGACTGGTGACCTCGCCCTGGGCCCTGCTGGTGCCCCCGGTGCTGGCCGTTACCGGCGTGCTCTTCGCCTCGGTGTCCCTGATCTGGACCGGGCTCTTCCCCCATATCGAGAGCTTCAACTACTTCTTTTCCCTGGTCATGACCCCGCTCTTCCTGTTCTCCGGGGTGTTCTTTCCCCTGAACGGACTACCGCCTTTCATGCGCGAACTGGCCTGGTTCAGTCCGCTGACCCACGTGGTCAACCTGACCAGGGGGCTGGTGTTGGGACGCCTGGCCGGCCTTCCGGGGGATTTCCTCTGGGTGTTCGTCCTGACCGCAGCCCTGCTGCCACTACCTCTGCGGCTTATGCGCCGCCTGGTGCTGAAATAGGCGCCGCCCAAGGGGTATATATGGTTGCCAATATTGGCCTGGGGCCATGTGGGAAGGTTCGGATTATATACCCACAGGGTCAGAACCGGAATCGGGGTGCAGCCTGTAAGCTGCAATATCTAGCCGGGGAAGATCCGGCCGTGGTAACTTTCCATCCGGCCACGTAGCCAATCGCGCAGATGGAGCAAGGTGAGGCCAGACGGGGTGGCTAGTCTAGGAAGTGCTGGGGCCGCAACATTAAGTGAACTCTGCCGCGCCGAAATGGTTCCCCGCTTAAATCTGGCTAGCGGGACAGTGGAGGAGTCGAGCCTGGCTCGATTAGGCTAAGACTGGTAGTCCAGGGAAGAGATGGAAGTATGCACTCGGACGGCCTCCCGGCGTATGGGAGACGGCACCTACACCAAGATATTGCAGTGAAAGCAGGGAAGGGCCCGGACCCCGCCTGGAGGGTCCCCGAAGGGCAGGGCTGCCTGTATAAGCGCAGGAGCGTGAAGTCAGGTAATGGGTACGCCCTCTGCCTCCGTCGACTTTCTTTCCATTTTGCGGAAATCTTCAGACTTAAGGGACTAACAGGCGGTATTAAGTTCCTCTTCTACTGACTAAGCGGGGTGGCAGCGTCCCGGGATTCAGTTGTTGCGCTACAGGCTTCCGCCTGGCCCGGACCCGGGGCGGACCGGGAGATCCGCCCCGGGTCCGGAAGGGGGTGGCGAGAAAGGGTGGACCGCCGGATCGACGCGGGACGACGCGCTCAAAACCTGCCGGCCAGGAAGGCTCCCAGGGTTTTATCCATCTTGCCGATGTGCCGGATCAGCCAGTCGACTACCAGGCGGTTGACGGTCACCGTTAGATTCAGGTTTGGGCCCTGTCTGGCGAGATCATTGCTGAAGGCGGCGATACTGGCGGTGAATTCGGCGTGCAAGGCCTTGTGAGCCGCGGCGTCCGGGTAGGCGAAGCGCTCCATGTACGCTTCCTCGGCGCCGAAGTGGGTGACTACGTAGTCGGTGAGGAATGCCAGCAGGCCCGGGATTCCCTCTTTGCCCTTGCCTCCGGAACAAGCCTCCAGGAGGGCGTTCACCCTCTTGAACAGTTCCTTGTGCTGGTCGTCTATGTCCCTGATGCCGGTCGCCAGACTTTCCTGCCACGCAATAGCCATATATTCCAATCTCCTGTCTATGATTCTCTGACCACTTATTTTGTCGGCCGGGGCCTGGCGCCGCTTTAGGGTCGGCGGTCATATTAAACTCCTGTAAGGTTTCCTGCCGGAGGCCCATGCCTGTTTTCAGACCCGTCCAAAGCCCCCTCCCCGCCGGGAAGCCTTCCGGCTGTAAAGGTGGCACACGTCCGCGCCTTTATGTTAAGATAAGAGTTAAGACAGGTACGCTATATTAGAGAACTGGGCCGGGGAGGGGTAGTGGTGACTATTCATACCGTCAGGGTGGCCATGCGGCCGGAATTGAGAGACCCTCCGGGGGAGGATGTCCTGTACGAGATCCGCCGCGCCCTGTGCATAGACAATGTAGAAAGGGTGCGGACGGCCCGAGTTTACCGGTTTGAGGGGATAGGGCCGGACGAAGCGGAGCTTTTGGCCCGGCGGCTCCTGGCCGAGGAAGTGTTCCAGATTTTCAGCGTCGACGAACCGGTGCTGAGCGGGGCCGATCAGTACCTGGAAGTAGCGTACAAGCCCGGGGTGATGAACCCGGAGGCGGCATCCCTGCTCAAGGCGGCCCGGGACCTGGGGATCAAGGGCCTTGCGGCGGCCGATTCCAGCCGCGAATACGCTTTTTACGGGCCCAACATCGGGGCGGACGACCTCGCCGCCATCACCAGGCGCCTTTTGGTCAACGCCACGGTGGAACAGGTGGTCACCGAACCTCCCCGTACCCTGCTGATCGAGGGAGTCAGCGCCCCGACCCGGACCCATTCCATCCGGAGCATGGATGACGAGGCCCTCCTGGAACTCTCCCGGGAGAAGCTGTTTTTGAACCTGGCCGAGATGCGGGCCATCCGCGCCTACTTTACCACCTTGGGCCGTGATCCGACCGACTGCGAAGTGGAGGTCATCGCCCAGACCTGGTCCGAGCACTGCGGCCATAAGACTTTCAAAGCCCGGATCGTGGTGGACGGCGTGGAGAAGAAGCCCCTGTACGAGCGACTCAAGGAAGCCACCCGCCTGGCGGCGCATCCGCTGGTGCTCTCGGCCTTCGTGGACAATGCCGGGGTCATGGCTTTTTACGAGGGACAGGCCATCCTGGGCAAGGTGGAGACGCACAATTCCCCCTCGGCCATCGAACCATACGGCGGTGCCATGACGGGGAGCGGCGGGGTTTTCCGCGACATCATGGGCACGGGCCGGGGGGCCCGGGTGGTGGCCTCCACCGACATGTTCTGTTTCGCCCCGCCGGACATGCCTCCGGTCGCGGTGCCGGCCGGCTGCCTGCATCCCCATTACCTGCTGCGGCGGGTGGTGGACGGGGTGCGGGACTACGGTAACCGCATGGGCGTCCCCACCAACAACGGTTCCGTCCACTTTCACCCCGATTTTCGGGCCAAACCTTCCGTCATAGTGGGGGCCTACGGTCTGATGCCGGCCGAACTGAGTCAGAAGGGGGCCGTGCGGCCGGGGGATCTGGGCGTGGTGTTGGGCGGACGCACCGGTCGGGACGGGATCCACGGGGCCACTTTTTCCAGCGGGGCGATGACCGACCGGACCGTAGCGGTCAATGCCTCCGCGGTGCAGATCGGGCACGCCATCGAGGAGAAGCGGACGAGCGACGCCCTGCTGGCCGCACGGGACGCGGGTGTGATCAGGGCGGTCACCGATTGCGGTGCGGGCGGCTTCGGCTCCGCCCTGGGCGAAATGGGGGCGGAGGTGGGAGTGGAGGTTTTCCTGGAGCAGGTGCCCCTGAAATACAGCGGGCTGGCACCATGGGAGATCTTCGAATCGGAGAGCCAGGAGCGGATGGTGCTGGCCGTCGATCCGGACGACTGGGAGAAACTGCGGGAACTGTGCGCGGGCTTCAACGTAGAGGCCACGGTGATAGCCCGTTTTACCGGCGACCGGCGCCTTAAGGTCAGCCACAAGGGGGAGACGGTCTGCGACCTGGACATGGGCTTTGTGCACGACGGCTTGCCCCAGACGGTTTTGGAGGCGACCTGGCAGCCGCCCGTCCTTACGGAGCCGGATTTGCCCTCCCCGGGAGACTGGGAGGATATCTACCGTCGGGTCATGGGTCATCTCAACGTCTGTTCCAAGGAACCGATTGTCCGCCGCTACGATCACGGGGTGCAGGGTTCGGCCGCCATCTACCCTTACGGCGGGGTGGCGGGCGACGGTCCCAACGATGCGGCGCTGTGCGCGCTCCTGCCCGGCCGTCCGTACGCCATGGTCGTAGCGCACGGTTTGAACCCGGGGATCAACAATATCGATCCCTACCAGGGGGCCCTGTGGGCGGCCGCCGAGGCGGTGGCCAACGCGGTGGCGGTGGGAGCCGACTACCGGGAACTGGCCCTGATCGACAACTTCGTCTGGCCGGCCCCCGACACCCGGCTGCTCGGGGCCCTGGACCGGGCCGTGGACGCCCTGACCGACTTTGTGGCGGCCACCGGTATGCCCTTCATTTCGGGTAAGGACAGTCTTTCCAGTACTTTCCGGGGCCGGAACGAAACCATCGAGATACCCCCCGTGGTCTGTATTTCCTGCTTCGGCCGGGTGGCGGACGTCTTCCGGACGGTTTCCGCCGACTTCAAGCGGCCGGGCGGCGAGATCTGGCTGGTGGGCCGGCGGGATACTTCCCAGATGGGCGGTTCCGTCTACTACGACCTGCACGGGGTTCCGGGCGGAAAGCCGCCGGTCATCGACCTTCCGTCGCTGCCGGCGGTGTTCGGAACCCTGCACCGGGCTATCGGGGACGGTGCGGTTTTGGCCTGCCACGATATCGCCGAAGGGGGCCTGGGCGCGTCCCTGGCGGAAATGGGCTTCGGGGGCGGCCTGGGCGCCCGGTTGGAAATACCGGCGGGCGAGCGGCCGGAGTGGTTCCTGTTCAACGAGACGCCGGCTTGTTTCCTGGTGGAACTGGCCCCCGGCGCGGACGCCGCCGCCCTCTTCGCCGGCATCCCGGCCGTCCGGGTGGGCAGCACCACCGCCAGGGAAACCGTGGAAGCGGTTTTCCGGGGCGGGGTGCTTTTCCAGACAACGCTGGCCGGCTTGCGGTCGGCCTGGCTAAAACCGATGCGGGAGGTGTTTGGCTCGTGAAACCGCGGATCCTGGTGCTGCGCACCGACGGAACCAACTGTGACGGGGAAACTCTCTTCGCCTTCGACCAGGCCGGCGGCGACGCCCGCCTGGTGCATATAAATGAATTGAGGGGCGGTTTTGCGAAGCTGGCCGACTACCAGGTCATGGTGATCCCGGGCGGCTTCTCTTATGGGGACGACGTTCACTCCGGCAAGATCCTGGCCGTGGAACTTGTGTCCACCCTCACGGAACAGCTCCTTACCTTTCTCGCGGCCGGGAAGCCGGTCCTGGGCGTCTGCAACGGCTTCCAGGTGCTGGTGCGTACGGGTATCCTGCCCGGTGGGAGCCCTGGCCCGATCAGCCTCGCTCTTATGGGCAACGACAGCGGCCATTTCGAGTGCCGCTGGATCAGGCTGCGGGTGGAAAAGAGCGATTGCATCTTTACCCGGGGTCTGGAAGGACGGGTGCTGGACATCATGGTGGCCCACGGGGAAGGTAAGCTGTACACCGATCCGGGCCGCCTGGCGGAGATGGAGGCGCGAAACCAGATCGTCTTTCGCTACGTGGGGGCCGACGGTGAACCTACGGACCGGTACCCGGACAATCCCAACGGATCGAGCCGGGCCGTGGCCGGCCTGTGCGACCCAAAGGGCCTCGTGCTGGGCCTGATGCCGCACCCGGAGCGGATTGTGGAAGTCACCCAGCATCCCAACTGGCGCCGGGGCGGCTTCCACGACCCGCCGGCCCTGTATATCTTCCGCAACGCGGTGGACTACGTCCGGGCTATGTAAGACGAACTAATACGCTTATTGGGGGATGGGTATGGGAGATTGTCTGGTTGGTTATCGCAAGGCCCGCATTGATGACGTGGGGGTCATCCATTCCCAGGTAAACTATTATGCGGGCATAGGCCTGATGCTTGCCCGCTCGCTGTCCATGCTCTACGAGAGCATCCGGGAGTTTACGGTGGCGGTTGTCGACAACAAGGTGATCGGGACGGGCTCCCTGCACATCGTATGGAAGGACCTGGCAGAGGTGCGGGCCCTGACGGTCGATCCGGCCTATGCCCGCCAGGGCATCGGCCGCGACCTGGTGGGGGCCCTCTTGAACGAGGCCCGGGACCTGGGTATCCCCCGGGTGTTCGCCCTGACCTACAAGGAAGAGTTTTTCCGCAAGTGCGGTTTCGCCCTGGTGCCCAAGGAGGAGTTACCCCAGAAAGTCTGGCGGGAATGCATCGACTGTCCCAAGTTCCCCAACTGCGAAGAGAACGCGGTCCTCATCACGTTACCGGACGGGAACGGCCGGTAGGGCAATTCTCCGGCCGGCCAAAAGTAGGGGACGGCAGGCGGACGATCCGGTTGCCATCCATGTATTTGTGCGCCTGGTCGGCGGTGCATCAGGTGGTTGGGATGACAACAGCCGGAAGACAGGGAGGGATAAGGCGTGGCAGAGGTTAGTGTGGTGCGGCACTCCGGCTATGACGCCGGAGTGAATGCGTCCGTGGCTGAAGCCGTAGGCTTGCTGGGCGGTATGAGCGCGTTTGTACGGCCGGGGCAGAGGATTCTGATCAAACCCAACCTCCTGGCCAAGGCGGCGCCCGGGCAGGCGGTCACGACCCATCCGGCCGTGGTGGAGGCAGTCATCGAACTGGTCCTTGCGGCCGGCGGCCGGCCGCTCATCGCCGATAGCCCGGGGGGACCTTTTTCCCGGGGTGCCCTGGCCGCGGTATACCGTACCTGTGGTCTGGCGGAGGTGGCCGAACGTACCGGGGCCGAACTCAACTACGATACCTCTTCCGTTACGGTTAACCATCCCGGCGGCCACATGCTGAAGAGGCTGGACCTAATCAAGGTAGTGCGGGACGTCGATGCGGTGATTACCCTGCCCAAACTGAAAACCCACCTTCTCACCACCTTCACCGGGGCTACCAAAATCCTGTTCGGTGTGGTGCCGGGCCTAACCAAGGTCAATTACCACTCCCGCCTGGATGACCTGGACCAGTTCAGCGAGATGCTGATCGACATCCTCGACGTGGTCAAACCCGTCCTCCACATCATGGACGGCATTGTGGGCATGGAAGGGGCGGGCCCGCGCCACGGACGTCCGCGCCCGGTGGGAGTCCTGATCGCGGGAGCCAACGCCGCCGCGGTGGATGCCGCGGCCTGCGCGCTGATCGGCTGCGCTCCCTCCCTGGTCCAGCCGCTTATGGCGGCGGTGCGCCGCGGCTACTGGGACGGGCGGATGGAATCGATCCGCATCCTGGGTTTGCCGCTGGCGGACGCGACCCTTACCGACTTTCACCTCCCGGTTACGGCCGGCCGGCGCTTCTTCGGCAACATGCCATGGCTTAGGCCGTTTATCCGGAAGAACTTCAATCCCCGGCCGGCGCCCCGGGCCGACTTATGTACCGGCTGCGGCACCTGCCTGGAGAACTGCCCCGGCAAGGCCATAACCATAAGAGGGAAAAAGGCCGTGGTCGACGAAAAGTTATGTCTGCGTTGCTATTGCTGTCATGAACTCTGTCCCTCGGCCGCCGTGGCACTGGCCTTCCCGCCCCTGGGGCGGCTGCTGGGGGGCCTGGGTGGATGACGGGCAGATTGCATGGTATGTGGTTCGCGGTGCGAGGTATGATAAAATAGTGATTGAGGGGTGGTACTTATCAAGAACGTGGAAATGAAGGTCGACGGCGACAAGCTGACCATCGTGGTGGACCTCGGCAAGGAGTTCGGGACGTCGTCCAGCGGGAAGTCGGTTATCATCGGCTCCACCGAGGGGAACGTGTCGGTTCCGGGCCGCGAAGAGGTCAAGGTCGGGCTGAACGTTTACCGGAAAAGTTAGATTTCTTCCTCCCGGACAACGGGGGGATCTCCATTGCAACCTTCGTCAACCAGGGAGTGTCGCCGATGCCTTTCGAACGTCCGGACATAATCAGGCCGCCCAGCGAATGGCGTAGCTACTTTCTGCCGCTGACCGCCGGATGTTCGAACAACACCTGCACCTTCTGCAATTATTACGGTTCGAGGCTCCGCTTGCGGAAGGTGGAAGAGGTGCTGGCGGAAATAAACGCCCTGGCCCTCTACAAGCAGGAAGGACTTATGGTCTCCGGCATGCCGGAAATGGTGTACGTCATCGGCCGGCAGTGGGACGGGCAGCGCGTCTTCCTGCAGGACGGGGACGCCCTGGTTTACCCTTTTCCCAAGCTGAAAGAGGTCCTGGAACGCTTGAACGAAAGATTTCCCCGGCTCCGGCGCGTGGCCTCCTATGCCACGGCCGGGGACATCCTGCGCCGGTCTCCGGCCGAACTGAGGGAGTTGCGGGACTTGAAGCTGGGCCTCCTCTATATGGGGGTGGAGAGCGGGGACGAAGCGGTCCTGGCTTCCATCCGGAAAGGGGCTTCCTACCGGGAGATGGTTGAAGCCGGCCGCAGGGTCAAGGAGGCGGGCATCCTCCTCTCTGCGACCGTCATCCTGGGGCTGGCCGGGGTGGCCGGCAGCACGGAACACGCCCTGGCCACCGCCCGGATCCTGACCGACATCGATCCGGATTACGCGGGGGCACTTACCCTCATCCCGGTACCGGATACACCCTTTTTCGACGCCGTAAAGCGGGGGGAGTTCGAACTGGTAACACCCTTCCGCTCCCTGGAGGAACTGAAGCTGATCATTGAAAACACCGGCTTTACCGACTGCTTTTTCAGCTCCGTGCACGCCTCCAACTACTTTACGGTTCGGGCCCGGCTGCCCCGCGAGAAGGAAAGGGTGGTCCAGACACTGGCGGATATCATCGCCCGGGAGGATCCTTCGCTCCTGCGGAAGGAGTATTCCCGCGGTTTGTAAACACTATTCACCTTTGCGAGACGAATGGAGACGCCTACCGGGTAAAGCGGAGGGATTTCTTATCGAACCGGGCGTGGGGTAAAGGTGTCAGAGTACGGAAACGTTACAAATGATGGCAACAAGCCGTACCTGGCACTTGCCAAAGCCCGTCGGGTGTGGTACAATTACTTCGACGGGTGCGTAGCTCAGTGGGAGAGCGCTTGACTCACATTCAAGAGGCCGTGGGTTCGAAACCCTCCGCGCCCACCAGTAAAATCAAGGCTTCCGGGGATCGGGAGCCTTCTTTATTTGTCCGTTTTACCCCAACTTTACCCCAATGCGCATTAAGCTAACCACTCTTTTGCTTCTGTGAAACCTTCGGGGCGTTCTGAACCTCGGTCCTTTTCTTGCGCCGGTTCAAGACCTCGTTGGCTTTGGCCGCCGCGTCCTTCTGGAGTTCTTCGCCGATGTGCGCGTAAAAGTCCGCCGTTACGTGGAAGCTTGAATGGCCAAGCCGCTTCTGGATGGTCTTAAGGTCCACCCCTGCCGCCAAAAGCTCCGTGGCGTGCGTATGCCGGGTGGCATGGAAGGGGATGTGTCGGATACCGGCCTTCTTTTCAAGCAGAAGATCAAAGTGCCGGACGAAGTTCCTGGGGCTGATCCGCCTGCCGTTGGGCTGGCAGAACACAAGGCCGCTGTCCTCGTATGCGTCTCCGCAAAACTCCTTCTCGTTGTCCTGGCGGCGTTGGTAAAACCGCAAAACGTCGAGCACGTCATCCGGCAGGGTGATGGTCCTCCCGCCGGCCCTGGTCTTAAGGTGGTCGTGCCACACCGGCTTACCGTTCAGGAGGACCAGCTGCCGCCTAATCGTAACGGTGCCCGCCTTGAAGTCGATATCTGCCCACTTCAGTCCAAGGAGTTCACCGCGGCGCAGGCCGGTGCCCATCTCCATAAGCAGCGCCGGGGAAAGACGGTCCTTCTCGGCCACGTCCAGAAAGTGGTCAACCTCTTCTTGCGTGAGGTAAACGGGTTCCCACTTTTCCATTTTTGGCAGTGTCGCGTCCTCTGCCACATTGCGGACCATAAGTCCTTCCTTCTTGGCTTGCTCCAACCCCGCCTGTAGCAGGAAATGCATATATCTGACCGTGCGGGTGGATAAGCCGCCAGGTTTACCGTCCGCCCGTCCGTTCCCCAACTTGCCATTGAGGAATCCCTGTATATCGGACGGAAGCAGCTTTTGGAGCGGGATGGTGCCCAGGCCAGGGACAATATGGATTCTGATTATAGATTCGTAACTCGCGTAAGTGGTGTCCTCTATCAAAGGCGGTTTACAGTGTGCCTCAAGCCATTTGGGCATCCAATCGGCTACTGTGATTTTGTCCGGCTGCACAAAATCACCTTTGCGTTGCGCAGTATGCACCTCGGCCAGCCAAGTGGCCGCTTCCTTACGGGTGTCAAAATACTTACTGATCCGCTTCAACTTACCGTCATCAGTATAACCAATGCTGATGCGAGCTTCCCATTTACCATCTTTGCGCTGACGGATACTCCCCTCATTATTTCCGCGTTTGCCCATGATACTCAAAAATCACTCCCTTTATTGAATGTTATCTATCGGTCATTGTAGCATGGTGTAGTTATGGTGTCAATAGGCAATATTTTTTAATATGTACGGTTATTAGGGGAAAGTGGGGAGTATATTACTCCCCACTGCCAAACTCGCGGTCAATCCACCGTTGCAAACCAAGCCGGCTAATCCGCCAGGCCCTACCGATTTTCTTTGCCGGAAAACCTTTTGAATGACAAAGGTTAACGCATGTGCGATATGGGCGGCCCATGATACTTTGCAAAAGTTCGATGTCGAAGATGTCCGGAGCCGTTTCAAGGCGTTTGACGTTGATTTCTTCCGTTGGCATTAGGGAAACACTCCCTTTCCGAATTTGGAGTCTGTCACGGTCGCACTACCGCAAAGCGAAGACCCCCGGATTGACGGGGGTCCTACTAATTCTTTTGGCGAGGGATCGGGAAGAATCAGTGTTCGAGCTGTTTCTTCAGGTCTTCCACCTCGGCCTCGGTGAGGCCGCTGGCCTTGACGATGACGTCAACCGCCACGCCAAGGGAGAGCAGGTTTTTGGCCACTTCCTTCTTGCCCTCGATCTTGCCCCTGGTCTCTCCGTCCTCAATCCACTTCTCCCGAATCCCGTCGAACAGCGGAGACGCTTCCATCTTACTCCCCCTCATCTTTTCCCGAATTATTCCCTTCGGAAGCCTCCTTGAAGCAAGCATGGCCAGGATCAGTTCCAAGGTCGGTAGCTTCTCCTCGGGTGCTTCTCTTACCCGCCGGAGACATTCGTCGAACACCGGTTCCAGGGGCCGGTCGTGCATCATCAGCGGCACCAGGGGAACCAACCCCACCGGGCCTTGTTCGAGGATGTCCCCGCCCGGCGTGACCACCAGGTTGATTATCCGGTACCGGAACACGATGGCCGCCGGCTGGTCCAGGCAGCCCAGGATGTAGGTGTCCTGCCGCTGATGACCGGTAAGGTTGATAACGACCGGATAGACGGGCAGCTTGAACTCCCGGTGCTGCATGGCCGTATACTCAAGGAACCGTTCCGGGATGTGGGAGTCGGGCTCGGTCTGAACATCCAGGGGTATCAGGTACTCGAGCCCGTCCTCGATGACGCGGAATACGTTGTCCGAATCCCTCCGGGCGAACACCGCTTCTTTTTCCTCGCGGCGGACGAGCGACACCGGAAATCCCCACCGCACTAATTGAACGAGGTCGGCGGGGCACTCCTCCACCAGCTTCTTCATCGCCAAATCGAAGTCTTGGGCCAAGGCAGGCATCAGTCCTTTCTCACCCTGATATTATTCTACAGCATCCCATGGTCGGGGACAATACCGTTTTTTGGGGGCCCGGGAAGGGGGCCAGGATAACGCTGGGCTGGAAAGAAAATCTACCGAGCCAGGGCGGCCGCCGGCCGGGGCCGCTAATCGTAGTCCTCCCATTCTTTGCGGCAGTCTGCATATTCTGAGTTCCGAAACCATTCCCCCGGATCAATCATGCCGGGCATCATCTTATGGCGCCAACGAAGGCGGAAGCGCCGGGCATAGGGCCTCCCCAAGATATCCCGAAGTATTTCCATGGCTTCGTCGATCCTCCACTGACTAACCCGCTTTGGGAGTGTAACGGTTCGTGTCATGGGACGGCTTACACCACCTTCCGCAAGGGCATTTTGGGCGTTCGCCGCCACCTGATCCGAAGCCTGGCGCGTTTCCGTAAGATTTCGGCACGTCTCCTGATGCTGTCGGCCATTATTCCTAACCATTCAAAGGGCAGAACCGTCAAGTCGTTGCATGTGCTTGTCCAGGTCTCGTAAAAGCACAAGGAGACGGCCCGATCATCCATATTGGTGTGCCGATCCTCCGGTGTGCCAAAAAACTCTGTCCGGAACTGTTCCCATTCTTCGGGGGTGGTCCCGCGATTTTCATTCAAAACGTCGGCTACCAACTCAAACCCTCCGCAAGCAATCGGGCATCCCGGTACTCCTGTATCCGTTGGGGTGCCAAGAGAAGTTCCCATGCGGTCATTGTTCTGTCCACCTTTCCTTGTGCTGTTTTAGACCGCGGCCGCGGCCGAAGCGGACTCCAGGGCATCCACCAGCGCCGTCAGGTCCGCATACGGCGTCCTGGCCAGGGCCTCCACCAGTCGCCACGCCCTGGCCGACAGTTGCAGGTCGGTCCCTGTCCTATCCCTAACGTCCTCCGGGCCCAGGTATGCCAGCCGCTCCCGGAGCCTGTCCCATGCCTCCTGGCCGTACTCGATGTCGTCGCGCATCACGTCGGCCAGTTTAGCGCACGCGGCCCCCGACACCAGGCTAATGATGCCATCCATTTCAGGCATCGCATCGTACCACCTTTCTATTTCTTTTCCAGTCCCGAAATACTCCCTGGTCGCCCCACTGCACAAACCTTGTCAGGGGTCCACCCGACGAACAATCCCTTCCAGAATGCCCTACAAGGCGGCTGTCGTCCCCTAGGAGCCGTCTTGGTCGTGCCGTCCGGCCAGGTTTTTGGCCGTGAAGGTCACCGGGTAGGGCCCTGGCGGCAGGTTGGCCTGCCAGCCCAGGTAACGCCACTCCTCGGCCCCTGGTTCGGCCTTGTCGTAGGCCAGCGGCAGGGTTGTACCGGAGATCGCGGCCGTGACGCTGGAGGCCCCCTGGGGGCTGTCCCATGCCCTCAGGTCGATTTTACCGCCCGATACCACGCTCAACGTATCGGAGCCGGAGGAGCCGTCCGAGGCGGCCACCGGCGACCAGGCGCCGGCCGGGTATATCTTGCCGGTCAGCTTTTCATACGCGTGCACGTAAAACGTCAGCTGCGCCGACGCCTGCTGCCCGCCCGGCCAGGTGGCCAGGAACGTCGCCACGAAGGTACCCGACGGCGTGGTCTGCGGTATCGGCAGGGCCGCGGTGGTGTCCCAGGCGTCCCAGTAATGGATGTCCTGGTTGTCGGTGTCGGTGTAGCCGGTCTGCAGGAACGGCAGCTGCACCGGCGCGGTGGTGATGCCCGGGATGCTGACCGTCACGCTCTCGGCACCCTGGGTCGTGCTGTCGCCGTTGGCCGGGGCGGTATCGGCATCGAGGATGAGGCCCCCGCCGGCCCATATGGTAATAGGGGCGCTGCCGTACTCCCGGCCCAGGGGCATGGGCGCGCTCTCCTCGCCGCTGTTAGCGTTGCCCGCGTCAACCAATTCCGCGGTGATCCTGGGCGACGGCGGCGGGGGCGGTGGCGGCTGGGTGACCGTCAGCAGCGCCTGCGCGGTCAGGCCGTCGTAGCTGGCCATGACGTTGGTCGAGCCCCGGGCGACGCCCTTGGCCAGGCCGTCGAAGGGCTGAATGGTGGCAATCGACGGGTTAGCCGTGGACCAGGTGGATTGCTGGGTGACGAATTCGCCGTTACCGTTTCCCAGTCCATCCGCGTAGAAGATCGACCAATAACCCGTGCTCTCCCCCGCCTGCACGGTCTGCATGGCCGGGGTGACCACCAGGGCCGGCGTGGCCGGGGTGGGATTCGGGTTCGGATTCGGATTCGGGTTGGGATTCGGGTTGGGATTTGGGTTCGGCGTCGGGCCCGGATTGGTCGATACCACCAGGGACACCTCGGCCCGGGCCGGAGCCACGTAGCCGGAATTCCACGAAGCGTTGACCGGAATGTCCCAGGTGCCCGAAGATGCTGGCGCGGTGAAGTTCCGCGTCCAGATATCCTGGTCCCCGACCGTCTGCGCGTAATTGAGCGGTGCCGCCCCCAGCTGGTCACCGGTCAGCCCGAGGGCCGCGTTGTAGGCCCGGGCCTGGTAGGCCGCCCCCGGCGGCTCGGTGACCGCCTTGACCATGACGCTCTGACCCGGCGTGGCGTAGTAGGTGTTGGTGCAGCCGGTGCCGTCGGCGGAGCACAGGTAGCCCCAGAGGCCGGCCCCGGTCGGGGGGAGGCTCACGGTAAATGTCGCGCCGCCCTGCTCCTGCGTCGCTTGCGGGTAATCCAGGGCGGACCCGGCGTAAGACGTGGCGTCGGACAGCCCGGCGAAAGCCAGGGTGCCGCTGTTGTCGTAGCTCACGTCGTAAGTCGGCCCCTGGTCCGGCCAGTACGATGTCTCGACGAAGGTGACGTTGGCCACGTAGGTACCCGGCTGAAGGCCAGTGGTCGGGATGGTAAACGATTGGGTCCATTGGGCGCCCGAGGTGCCCGCCCCGTAAGGGATGCCGTTATCCCCGCTCTGGTGCCCGAACATGCCGGAATCAAAGAACTGGGACCATACGGTGCCGCCACTGTTCTCGTTCGGGCCCTTGACCGACATGCCCACGTCGTAGAAGACGCTGGATGGCGTGTCGGCGCAATAGTTCCCAGCGGATTTCGGCTGGTCGTACAGGGTCACGTTGAGCGTTTCGCTCTGGCCCGGGGTGATCGTCGGGTTGGAGACGGAGACCTGGGTGAATTGGTTGAAGCAACCATTCCCCCCACCATCAGTCGCCCAAGCCCGGCCCGGGTGCCAGAGCACCAAGGCAACGATTGCCAGGACGGCGACGAGCACGGTCTGTTTAATACTGTTCAAATGAATCCTCCTTTCCGGCTATGAGAAAAGCCGCCCGGTATAATGGGCGGCCCGCGTGTCGGCCGATATTTCGCGTATTGCATTTTCACGCTCCCCATGGTATAAGATAAAGAGAAGAGGCCGGAAGGGAAGCTCCGACCTCTCCCGGTGCCGCCAGGTAGCCGGGCCGTGAGAAGCATGAGACTGGAGTAGTCGCCGCGAGGCGGCTATTTCAGTTTACGACGGATCAGGAGCGCCAGGACGCTCAACGCGGCCAACGCTACGGGAACCGCTACATGCAATTAATTCCACGCTCCCACCCCCCTCCTATGACCTTGCGGCCACGGCCCCTGTGCGGCGGGCCTCGGAGGAGGGAATGAGCCAGCGGGTTAACCCCGCAACCAAACGGATTATATCACCTCCCGAAGAAAACGAAAAGCACTTTTTGGCAGCCGCCCTTTAGCCGCCGATGACCACCAGGTGGCCGTTGGACAAACTGAACTTCTCGGTCAGGTTTTGGGGCATATCTCAGAAATATGTTGACGGGCCCGACATGAGGGCGCACATGTACATTTGGCGCGCGAACCATTACGTGGGACGGGAGGAAATTTCCGACTAGACAACGACTTGGAAAACCGATATGAT
>JAJYZD010000222.1 GCA_021800315.1 Bacillota bacterium
CCTCTAATCAGCTCGACTGTATATTCGGCCCCGGACAACACAAGCTCCCAAACTCGCAACCGGTGTTTTTCCGGTATCCACAACCTGCCTGTCACCTGGGGAGCCCGGCTCATAATGGGACGGTTCAGTTTATCGATGCCCTTTTCCTCTGACAGGTGAGAGATGGTTACGGCCATCTGGAATTCCCCATCCGTGTAACTGACTCTGATCGTGGGGTTTCCATCTTTGGTCTTGTCGCCCCTGGCATAGAGGTGGTTCTGCCTGGCCGCTTTCCATTCCTTGTTACTTGCCTGGTGTTTGCATACTTTTCGCCAAAGGGCGCGTCCACCAAAAATTACCTTTGGAATCGTTCCCGCCGCCTCGTGAGCGACCAGTACCTCCGACTTCCGGGACAGACGGACCACCCGCATTTTGCGTCCCCGCACCGTGCGTTTTTTACGGGCAATCTCTTCACTGTTATTCGCGTCGTAAGCCTTCTTTAAGTCTTTCTCCGCATAAGCCAGCTTCTTATTGGCTCGTGCGAGTTTGATCTTTGTCTCGGCAATTTCCAGCGGCAACAACTCTCTTTGGGAATCGATCACCGCCTGGGCTTTCAGGATAGCGTCATCAACCCGCCGGGAATTTAAGCCAAAAATGATTTGTCCGGCTTTCTTCAGTTCCTCCCGTGTTCTGCCATCCAAAAGCTGGTTGAATGCCCATCTCATACAGGCTGAAAACAACCGGGCCTCGGTGTCTATGGGTGTTTCCCCTTCCCTGCATTGCGGATCGTATTTGTCCAAGGGGTCGGGAAGAAACTCACCGCAGACCGTATACTTGATACCGCCGCTTTCGCACGACGATTGCTTCTTCTTGTTCTTCTTACTCCGTCTTGCCATCCGAACTCACCTCTGAGACCAATTGACAAAACCCGTCCCTGGTTCTTTTACCGCCCCTTGCCCCGTAAAGCCGGGCAGAGAATGAGGTCACTATTGACAATAGATCTTTTACCAATTCAGACTGACTATCATCCGGCTCCTTTTCCGCAATCACAATTATTCCCACGCAGCAGTACCGAAGATGACTCTCGATATAGAAATAGCCGAATCCGGCCAGCCTGTCGGGGTATTCGATCAGGAGTTTCGTGTACCCGCCCCTTTCGGCCAGTTTGAGAACTCTAACCAATCCCCGGCGTTGTTGGCTTAGTCCGCTGTCCATGTCGAAATCTCGTGCCTAACAGTAAATTCGCACACGGGTCCTCTTTAACACATGTTCACGGGCCAGCGTAGACGGACTTTGGATGAGTGGCATGAACTGGTGCCGGTCGTGGCTTGCCGCTTCCTGAACCAAGCAGATAGTCATTTCATTCATTCTTCGCAGTGCAACAGATCTTTCCATTTATTACCATATATTGTCACTTATTATACCTCAGTGAGGATCTTTTGTCAATAGTTTTCTTTGTTAGAATAGATTAAAAAGATTGTGCCATTCATCCCTGGGGGCAAGCCCAACCTGGGCAATGGTCAATAATCCCATGCTTTTATGATAGTAGTTTTGGCGTTACTTGTCAACCTTTATTAAAAAAAAGCAACTGATGCGTACCTCCCACGGGTAAACCCTGGCTGAAGCCGTGGGCTTTCCCGCCCGATTTTTGTAAATGATCATTGGCGCCGGATGAAAAAAGCGGAGGTCTTGTCCCATGGTGGCGGAGAACAGCAGCCTCTAATAAAATGGAAAGGGCAATCGGGATCGAAGAGGAAGCGCCATGGAGCCACCGTCGGTTAACGTAATAAGTAACGAAGAACTATGTACGATCGGCAGCGACCACGCTGTGGTCACCTGGGTGACATCCAGGCCGTGTTTCAGGGTTACCGTGTACATCGGCGAAGATCCGGCGCGATTGACCGGGGTGGGCATAGTTTCCGGCCCGACTTATCACTGGGCCGAATTGGCCGGTCTGCGACCAGCCACCCGTTACTGGTACCAGGTGGAAGGCGCCGGCGCCAGGGGCCCCCTGAACTGTTTCCAGACCCTGCCGGCGCCGGAAGGCAAATTCCTTTTCCGCTTCGGCATTATTACCGATGCCCATCTTTCCGACGGCAATCCCTTTCAGGACGCCAACCGGCTTTTTCTCGGCAAGCTCGGCGAATACGCCGGCACTCTTCTAAGCCAGGCCATTCACGATACCAGGGAAAGGGATGTGGACCTGGTCGTTTTCGGGGGGGACCTCACCGACACCGCCGAGCGGGCCCAATACCTGAAAGTGCGCGACGAAGCGCTGCCCCTCCTGGGTGGTACGCCTTGCCTGTTGTGTATCGGTAATCACGACAAATTCACCAGGCACGGGGGGATCGGCGAGCGGGGATTTTTCGAATACCTGGCCGGCCGGGAGCGGGGCTACCAGAACGCCTGGTTCAAAGGGTGCAATTTCGTGCTCCTCGATACGTGCCGGGAAAACGACAACCTGGGTTACCTGGACGCCGCCCAGTTGCGGTGGCTTGAGGACACCATGGGGGACAGCGGCGGCCGGCCGGTCTTTATCTTTCTGCATCATCCCGTAAGCGGCTTCGATCTCTGGTACGGCTTGAAGAACCCGCAGGATTTTACGGGCCTTATCGGTAGGTTCCCCTGCGTGCAAGGCGTATTTTGCGGTCACATGCACCGCGGCAAGGTAACCACGATCCCGCGGGCCGCGGGTGACGTTCCCTGCGTGGAAGTGCCCGCCACCGTCCAGTATCCCTGTGCCTATGGCGTCGTCCGGGTGTATGAAAAGGGCTACGAGTATAATTCGTACAAAGTCAGCCGGCTTGACCTGTCGGAACTCTCCCGGGAACGATTCATCCTGAAAAACAAGGGTCAAGCCGTTTTCAGTTCCTATAGTTTCGGTGGTATCGGCGACCGTGGTTTTTCCTTTTTCAACGGCCTTCTCCAGCGGCCCGAACTTTATGAACTGGCGGTGGTGCTGAGTCAGGCCAGCGCGGGACGCCTGTACGGGGAGACGCAGCCCGCGGGCGGCTGCAGCGTGACACCCGCCGGACCGGGCAGGACCAGGGTGGTTTTCGGACGCTTTGCCGGCCTGGACCTGGCTCTCCGGGCGCGCCGTGAGAAAGCCGCCTTCTATAAGGTGAATCCCGCGATCACCTCTGCGGCGACGGAAAGAACGTGGCCGGCGAGACGGCGGCTGTTTTGAGCGGCGGGGATCATCTTGTGGTGAACTGGTTGTTGACAGCGCCGGCCGGACGGCGTTACAATGATCTTGACGAGGGTCACGAAGAACGTACCGTAAAAGTCAATGTTCCATTGCGCAAGGCCATGAAGGCCGGTGTCCCGGCGGAAGAGCGGGCGACGGCTCGGGATGGCTTTTTTTAGTTTCCAACCGCCAGGTCTAATACCTTCGCCTTTCAGGCGGACAGCTTTAGCATCTGGTTCCTCCACCCCGACCCACCTGCGGTGGGTACCCCCCGTTTAGCCGACTTTCAGTCGGCAGCTAACCCACCTACTAAAGTAGGTGGTGGTTTATTTGCCTTTCATTGGGAGGGGTCCTCGACAGGGGTGTTTTCGGCCGGTTGGCGGGTAGGGAAAAGAAAAGGTTGTCCCTTTCACACGGCTTTCTCCTCTTATAATGTCGCCGCCTGGGTTGTCCTGCTCGTCCTTTCCCGACGGTACCCGTATCTTTTTACCATGGGCCTTTTAAGCTAACTATTCGGTTTAAGGCACGCCGCCGACGCCGATCATATCGCCGCCATGTCGCGCTGACGCGTCGGGGTGGATACGACGGACGGGGTGGTCATGCAGGACGCCTATAACTGGGCTTTCATCAACCCGCTCCGCAAGGCTTTCTACAACCTTTACATGACCGGCATTTCCGTTTTCCTGGCGCTGGTAGTCGGTAGTATCGAGGTTTTGCAGGTTATCGCCGGGCGGTTGTCCCTGCAGTGCTATTTTGGGGCTTATATCCAGGAATTCAGCTTCGCGGGCCTCGGCTACGTTATCATAGGCATCCTGGCGGGTGGCTGCCGGCCGCCCTGACCTGGCGGATTAAGAAATATGGCGCCGGGTACCGCCTGGGGGACCAGGATAATTAGAAGGGGGGGGCCGGAATGACCGGTCAGTTTAACGCCGAAAGGGCCAGGAGGGTGGTGGCCGCCCTCAACAAGAACCTGTTCGATGGGGTTTGGGCGCCGACCGCCGGCGACGCGGTGGAGGAAATATTGAAAAGGGTGCCCCCGGGCGCCGGCGTGGGTGCCGGGGGATCGGTGACCTTAAGGCAGATCGGTGTCCTGGAGATCCTGGAGAAGAAGGGGCACACCGTTTTCGACCACTGGCGGGAGGGCCTCGACCCGGCGGAGGTCTACCGGGTCAGACGCAACCAACTCACCGCCGACGTCTTTCTTTCCAGCACCAACGCCGTGACCATGGACGGGTGCCTGGTGAATATCGACGGGGCGGGCAACCGGGTGGCCGCCATGATTTTCGGCCCCTCGCGGGTGATCGTGGTGGCGGGCCTGAACAAGATCGCCCGCGACCGGGAGGCGGCCCTGGTCAGGATCAAGGACGAGGCCGCGCCGCGGAACATGCACCGGCTGAATCTGCCCACTCCCTGCGCCAGGACCACTTTCTGCGCCGATTGCGCCCCTCCGGCGCGCATGTGCCGGATAACCACGGTGATCGAGGCCAAGCCGCTGGGCATTCCCGAATTCACCGTGATCCTGGTGGGGGAAAACCTGGGATTTTAGAGGGAAGGGGCCGGGGGGAAGCCACGGCCCCTTCCCGTTTGGTACTGGCGATATCCGTCCGGCGGCCCAATCCCTTGATATCGGTTCGTGTCCTATGACATCCCCCGGTTCTCTCGTTACCTCGGAAAAGGGCAACGCCCTGAAAAAGGAGTCGGGTATTCCCGACGGTTTCGCGCATGTCCGCCCGGTGTCCCCGGGCTATAAACCGGCCGAAGATCCGGCTTTCCCACCCGGGAACAAGGACGTCGCCCACTACGTAAGATCGGGCCCGGCGGTTTCCCGCCGGGCCTACGGCCGGGCGGGAAACCGGAACCGTCTGGTCTTCAGGTAACCGTAGCGGGTAAGAACGGCATGAATATCGCTGACTCCCCGGGTAAAAAAGGTCAGGCTGTAAATGTAGCGGGAGTTGAAGGAGATCTCCAGCCGGCGTCGCCATTCCATGCCGACGGCGAAGGCCAGGCCGCCGGCCGCGACCAGGAGCACCCCCAGGAACGGGCTTACGCCGAGGGCCAAAAAGCCCAGGACGCCCATCAGAACACCGGCCACCAGGGCCGATGGTTCCCAGGTGTTGTTCAGACAAACCTTTCCGATCCCACTCCTTTGAAACCACCTGCTCTCCCCGTTGAACACAACCCTTATTCCCCCGGTGTCCACATCGATCATGTTGGCCTCGTCATCCCTGGCCGCGAGGTAAACCCTGTCAGCCACAATTTTCCTCCTTGTGCCGGCAAACCGGCAAATGTTTCCCCATGGCAAGTTCTGCCCCAAGAACAGGATGAGTATGCGGTACAATCCACGGTATTAGACGGCGCCGGGGCCGAAGGCGTGCCTGGGTTACGCGAATGGAAGGCAACGGGAAGATTGTGTTCGTCAAACCCGTTCTAAACATTTTGTTCCATCATATCCATATACGGGGTGGAGACAATGGTGACGATCGGGGTGCTCCTTTTTCTGGCGGTAATTACGGCCCTGTTCTCCCTGCGGGAGAAGACCAGGCAGATCAGGCTGCGGGATATGTCAAGCGAGCCCGACCGCTCCTCGCCGCTGTCCCGGGCCTTGGCGGAGTTGGTCGGTACGGCGGGGGGCATCTACCTGTCCCTGACTCTGGCCCGCGACTTTCTGAAGCTGGATGTGCCCGGCCGGGTACCCGTCTGGCCCTGGCACATAGAAGTGGAGCCGCTGGCGGCCTTGTCCCTGGTCCTGGCACTGCTTCAACCCTACGTAATGCGTTTGTACCACGAGTTTAATCGGTAGGGGGATTGCCGCGGGACACTGACACCTTCATCGGGCGAGACGAAAAGGGCCGTGGACATGCCACGGCCCTGCTTGTTACCACCATGCATGTCGCAACGGGAGGATATCCTTGGAAAGGGGGGCATGTCTCAGAAACTTGTTGACAGCGGACATGCCCCCGGTTCGGTTCGCGGCCGCCAGCAAGCCCCGGGAATTCAGGAGATGCTGGCACTCCGGGTGCTGAGATAACAACCATCACTCGCCAAC
>JAJYZD010000223.1 GCA_021800315.1 Bacillota bacterium
TCGTCGGGCAACAGCTACGGCGGTCTGGGTACCAGGTATACCCGCCGGGCGTGGCAGGCCATGGTCATTTCCGACGTGGCCGAGGATATCCGGAGCGCGCTTTTGGCCCTCGCCGTGGACAGGGAGGCGGCCATGGCCGTCTTCAACCGCCTGATGGAGGAGACCGTCGAGGGGGTGGCGGCGGACGGCTGGGGTGAACTCAAGGAAAGGCTGGACCGCGTCGCCGCCGCCCTGGCGGCGGTTCCCCTCCGGCAACCCCTGGCCGACGCCAGGAAAGTGGCCCTGGTCGGCGAGATCTACGTCAGGAGGGACGGCTTCTCCCGGCAGTACATCGTGGAGAAGCTGGCGGCCCGGGGAATCGTGGTTACGGTGGCCCCGGTGGAGGAATGGATCTATTATTGTGATTACACGGTAAAAAACAACCTTTCCGAGTCGGCGGACCTGGGCGACAAGATCAACGTCGTGGTGGAAAGCTTCTTCCGGAGAAAATACGAACGGGAGATCAAGGCGATCCTGGCCCGGTCCGGTCTGTACGAGTACCGCCTCATCGATGTCGACAGGGTGATCGCCATGGCCGCGGACCTCATATCTCCCCACATATTGGGCGAGGCCATCCTGACGATCGGCACCTCGATCAACGATATCGTAGACCATGTGGACGGCGTCATCACCATCGGGCCCTTCGGCTGCATGCCGTCGCGCATTTCCGAGGCCATCCTGACGGAGAGGATCAGTACCCACAAGGGCAGGATCGACCGCCGCCCTCTGGTCGCCGAGGTAATAGCGCAGTATCCCCATCTGCCTTACCTGAACATCGAAACGGACGGCAGCGCTTTTACCCAGCAGATTGAAATCAGGCTGGAAGCCTTCGCCCTGCAGGTTGAAAGAGTCAACGCCCTGGTAAGAAAACTGAAGGGGGGGACCGGTGCCGGAAAGGACCGCTCCAACGCGGCCCTGGATCAAATGACGGCTCAGGGATGATTCGTCGGCCGTCCGGCGGGGACCCGGCCGTACGCGGCTTCGTTGCAATATACGTGGGATTTCTCTTTTTCCAAAACGTTGGCCGCGATTTTCGCGCCGTCCTCTTGCAGGCGCCGCATGATATTCCACCGTTCCTGGTAGGGCAGGCGGCAGAAGATGTTTTGAAAAAAGGCCCCTCCCTTCAGCGTAAAATCCAAAAAGCTGCCTGGATCCGCGGCGGACACGGTGAAGGGCACGTCCCAGACTCTGGTGTTTTCCGTGTTCCTGACGAAGAGTTCCCGCAAAAGGCCGAGCCGCAGGCCGTTGTGTTCTGAAAACGGTACCTTCAGACGCTCGGCCATGGTGGTCAGGGGACGAAACCAGAGCGCCACCATGGGAATGTCCCGTATGTCGCCTTCCGGCGGCGGACTCAGCGCCGAGACGAATCCGCCGGGTTTGGTTACACGCACCATCTCGGCGACGGCCTTCGGCGCGTCGGTAAAATGAAGGCAGGCCACGGCGATCGCCGCATCGAAAGTGTCGTCCGGGAAGGGCAGGTGTTCCGCGGCACACTGAACGATCCCGACGTTTTTGATATTGCGCTTCCGGCATTTGGCGGCCAGCTTTTGCAGAAGGGCCGGCGTGGGATCCAGGGCCACGACCGAGCCGCCGGGCCCCACGAGGTCGCACAGGCCCAGATCCACCGTGGCACGGCCGGTGCCGGCCCCGATTTCCAGAACCTTCATACCGTCTTGCAGGCCGAGTCCGTCGAGATACGCCTTGGTTTTCCGGTTGAGGTCGGGAAAAACGCGGTTGAAGATCCGGTCGTAGTTCGTCTCGCCGAAAATAACCCACCGCTGGTTGTCGGCCCGCCAACCGAACTCACCGGCGTCGGTCAGAATCCGGCGCAGTCTGGTCAACACGCTCAAACCACGCCGGGTCAGGGACAGCATGTCGCCCTCGCTGGCGTAGAGATGCTCCATCAGGTCCATTCGCTGGTATACCGCCAACTGGGCGCTGGGAACCAGGTTGGACCAGGGCCGGTGCAGCCGGCCGAGCAGGAAGTCTTCCTTCTTCATCCGGCCGTAATAGGCGACGGCGTTTAGATCTTCATGGGCGGAGACGATGAAGAAAAACGCGCCGGCCATGGTCAGCCCCTCCGGTGCGGCTACGAAGCCGCCCAGCCGACCGATGGCTTCCTCCGCTTCGGGCAGGTTCACAAACCGCCGCCCCTTTTTTTTCTGGGCGGCGTAAAGGGCCATGGAGAAGAGGAGTTCATGGAAGACGCAACCGATGTATTGCTCCGGCATCGGACAGTTCGGTAGGATGGCACTGGTCCGCACCGCCTCCGCCGTCCACCGGCGGGCTGCCGTTAGGAGGGCGGCTTCGGCCTCGTCGCTGATCTTCTCCTCGGCTTCCCCGTTCATCCAGGTGTCAAGGACCACGCCATGGGCGAGGGCGCGTTCGATCATGGCCACGGTCTGCGGGTCCGTCAGTCTTTGTTGCGTCACCCGCCACAGATGCCGGTCAGGCACACTATCACTCCAAGCGCTGTTTACCAATGCCTTAGCGAAAAAGGCCGGTTTAGAGGAATTAGCGGTTTGGCTTATCTATTCATACTTCGCGATGGTGTGGGGAACACCTGCCAAAGATATATTAAATTTCGTTTAACCTAGCGCTATTTCTGCAGGACGGATCGCATTATCCACGAACAGGCTTTTACCGCCGGGCGAAGGCGGAACGGCTATTGACAGGCGCCGGACCGGGCGGTATCATGGGGCCGGGCAGCCAGGCACCGGCCGGCCGGGTGTTTGGTGACGGACGCCGCCGGGAGCGCCAGGGATTACCGCGCTCCCGCGCTTTTACCATGGTCCGCCGGCGGGTAAACAAGGGGGGGTGACGGTGGCCTCACGTCAGGAGTTGATTGAAAAGACCAAACGGTACATACGGGAAAGACTCGGCGCGGACGGCACCGGACATGATTGGTGGCATGTCTGCCGGGTCCATAATATGGCGGTGAAAATAGGGCAACAAGAGAATGCCGATCTGGTGGTGGTCGAACTGGCCGCTCTTCTGCACGATATCGCGGATTGGAAGTTTGTCGGCGGAGACCGGACAGTCGGCCCGTCGCTGGCGAGGGAATGGCTGGAACGGAATAGTGCGGACGGCGGCGTAATCGATCATGTCTGTCGGATTATCGAGGATATTTCGTTCAAGGGCGCGAAGGTCGACTCGTCGATGAGGACCACGGAAGGCAAGGTTGTCCAGGATGCCGACCGGCTGGACGCCATAGGCGCGATAGGCATAGGGAGGGCGTTCGCCTACGGCGGTCATAAGAACAGGCTGCTTTACGATCCGAATGTAAAACTCCGGTTGCACGAATCTCCCGCGGAATATCTCAATAGTCAGTCTCCCACCTTCAATCATTTCTTTGAAAAACTGCTGCTCCTAAAGGACTTGATGAATACGGAGGCGGGAAAAACCCTGGCCGGGGAGAGGCACAAGTTTGTGGAGGAGTTTTTGGCACGGTTCCTGGACGAGTGGCACGGGAGTTGACCGGATCACCGGCGGCCGGTGTGGTGGACCGGGACCGGATTGGAAAGGCTAAGCCGGATGGACCGTGGCGCCCGGTCACATCGACCTTCGGCCGGAGTAATATGAATACCGGGGTACCCGAGGAAAGGATTGATTGCCTTGCCGACATTCGCCGAGTTTCCCTATGCCCGTCCCGTGATGCCGGACCTGGTGCGTGAGTTTAACGGCCGGCTGGCGCTGTTCAGTTCGGCCGCAACCTTGGCCCGGGCGGACGAGGCCATGACGGCGATCAACGACCTGCGGGAAAATTTCGAGACGATGAGAGAGATCGCTTCCATCCGTCACACGCTTGATACCACCGGTGAGACGTACAAAGCGGAACGGGATTTTTTCGATGAGATCCAGCCGGAGTACGAAGGGCTGACCAATGCCTATTACGAAGGGCTGACCTCTTCATTCTTTAGGCGTGACCTGGAGCGCAAATGGGGAAGCCAGTTGTTCCAATCGGCGGAACTCACGCTGAAGACGTTTTCGCCCGGGGTTACCGCGGACCTTCAACAGGAAAACAAGCTCGCCAGTGAATACGTGCGGCTTATCGCTTCGGCGAAAATACTGTTCGCAGGGGAAGAGCGCAATCTGCCCCAGATGGGGCCGTTTCTGCAGTCTACAGACCGGGAGATGCGCCGGCGGGCCTACGAAGCGCGTTATGGTTTCTTCGAAGACCATGAGGCAAAGTTTGACGACATATATGACAACCTGGTCAAGATACGGACCAGGATCGCCAGGAAGCTTGGCTTTCCCAACTTTGTCGGGCTAGGTTACGCGCGCATGACGCGCACCGACTACAATGCCGAAATGGTTGCCGACTTCCGGGATCAGGTACGGGACTACATTGTACCGGTGGCCACAAAACTCAAGAGGAGGCAGGAACGGCGAATCGGTGTTGACCGTCTGAAATACTACGACGAGGGGTTTCAGTACCCATCCGGAAACCCTACGCCCAAAGGTCCGCCGGAGTGGATCGTGGAAAACGGCTACAGGATGTATGCGGAACTGTCGCCGGAAACTAAAGAGTTCTTCATCTACATGACCGAAAACGGCCTCATGGATCTGGTCAGCCGAAAAGGGAAAGCCGGCGGCGGTTATTGCACCTACATCGGTAAATACAGATCCCCCTTCATCTTCTCGAATTTTAACGGAACGTCCGGCGATATTAACGTGTTGACGCACGAAGCCGGCCATGCCTTTCAGGTCTACTCCAGCCGGGATTACAATTTGCCCGAATACCATTTTCCCACGTCCGAAGCCGCCGAAATTCACTCCATGAGCATGGAGTTTTTTACCTGGCCCTGGATGAATCTGTTTTTTGAAGGAGACACGGAAAAGTACAAATTCGGCCATCTGTCCGAAGCGCTGCTGTTTATTCCCTATGGTGTCGCCGTGGATGAATTTCAACATTACGTTTACGAAAATCCCGGCGTTACGCCGGTTGAGCGGAAGCACGCCTGGCGGAACATCGAGAAGAAATACCTGCCGTACAGGAACTACGACGAGAATCCCTACCTTGATCGCGGCGGCTACTGGCATCAGCAGGGCCATATCTTCCAGACGCCCTTCTACTATATCGACTATACCCTGGCCCAAATCTGCGCCCTGCAGTTCTGGAAGCGGATGAACGAGAACCGGGGCCCGGCCTGGTCCGATTACCTGGCTTTGTGTAAGCAGGGAGGCAGCAAGTCTTTCCTGAAACTGGTCCAGTCGGCTAATCTCACGTCTCCCTTTGCGCCCGGCTGTGTTCAGTCCGTTGTCGGTGCAGCCGACGGTTGGCTGGACAAGGTCGATGACCGGAAACTGTAGCGGGGTGCGGCATGAGCGCGTCCTACCGCGAGTCGCCACCGGGCGGAATATGGGAACGGGTCCGCCTGGCCCGCCGGATGCTTTCGCCGGGCGAGGTTTGTCCGTCCCGCGGCCGGGTTTTGCCGGGGCGGTCCTTTGTCGCGGACACCGCCTACGGCCACCATTTCGGCGAAGAGGACGTTCTGGTCGGCGGCGGCGGGTCGAACCCATCGTTTTTGACACCTTGTCACGCTCTTCCCAAGGCTGCCATGCAGCTTCTAATGAAGAGAAGAAGGATGTCAGCCCAGGTATTCGGTCAGGTAGATTATGCCCCAGCTTCCGGGCGTCGTCGGGAATGGTGCACCACAGTTCGGCTATGGCCGTCAACTCGTCCTGGGCCTGGGTAAGAGTGCGGCGGCTGCCGGGCCGGGTTGACTTTGGAAGAGGGAGAAGCCATGATCGACCGTCTGGCCATGCGCTACGCCGGGACCATAAGGGCCATTGAATTCGACGATGAGCCGGACGGGGAGAACGCGCAAGCCGAACCCTGGGGTGACACGGCCAGCCAGGCGCAGGAACCAGGTACGCCAGCCGGGGAAAGCAGCCGGTATTATGAGCCCTGGCGGGGCGATCCCGAGGCCGGTTACGACCGGTAAGGAGGTTTAAACTGCTTACCAAACACACGTGCAAATGAACGTAATTAGCTGCATATGGTATGGTTCTGCGATTGGCAAGCGCTTTTTCAAAGGTACTGGTTCGCCTGGAGTTGGTTGGTGGGGGTTGCCTCTTTCGGGATACCAAAAAAACTCTTTTTTGGTCTTGACAGGTCGGCCGC
>JAJYZD010000224.1 GCA_021800315.1 Bacillota bacterium
GTACCGAGGCTGTCGGGGCCCCGGTCGATGTAATCCCCCAAAAGAACCAGCTTGTCCCGGCCGGGCGTATAGCGGGCGGCGGTAAGGACGTCCCGCAAAAGGGCGGTTTCACCGTGGACGTCGCCGATAGCGAGAATGCGTGCCAATAGTTCTCCCCATTTCCTGAAAATCCAGAGCCGGGACCGGGCATATGCCCGGCAAGCCGTCCCTGCCGGTATATCACAACGGCGGTCCTGAATCAAGGGTCTGCCCGGCCACCCAGCCCTGACGAATGAAATCCCAGTAGGGCAGTCCGGAACGGTTCCGAGGAGGAGCCGGGTGGCATGAAAAGCCTGGCTATAAGAGTTCGTGGAGTTCGTGCTTTCCCGGGAAGGGCGAAAGAAGCGCTTGACCCCGGTGGAGTATTCCGGTAAAATAAGCGGAATCCGGCCGCATCCGCGGTCCCGGTTTCCGAGGGGAAGAACGATGGGGAAAGGGATAGCGGAGATTGTTCAACTGGTACGTCATGGGGACCAGTTTCCTGGGTGCGTTTGTAGAATTCATGGAAGAGTTCCCTCTCGGGAGCCTTTGCGGCGGTGGCGGTCCTGGCGGTCCTGACCGTGGCGGTGGCCGCGGCCGGCCTGCTGTTGCGCAAGCCGTTCGCCAGGGTGCCGGAAAACCTGATGAAGTTTGTGGTGGGGGTCATGCTGACCAGTTTCGGCGCTTTCTGGGTCGGGGAGAGTTTCAACTTGGCCTGGCCGGGTGCGGACCTGACCCTTTTCTACCTGCCTGTCAGCCTGGCCCTCTTTTCCTGGGCCGTGGCGGCATGGTGCAAGGTTGCCTGAAGAAGGCCGACCAATCACGTGTGGAGGTGGGCTGATGCGTGCCTTGAAGGTGGCACTGGGTTTGGTGATGGACGACGTCCGCCTGGTGGGTGTTTTGGCCTCGTTTCTCTTGATTGCCTTTATCCTGCACGAGTCCGGGCGGCCTTTGCTTTCGGCCCTGGCTATCTGGGTGGGGCTCATGGTTGCCCTGGCGGTGTCGGTGAACCACCAACTGCGGCTCAAGCTCAGAAAATAGGTTGGGGCCGTGACCCGTTGACCGGCGTATCATCCCGTGCTATACTGCCGTTAAAAGGGCGATGGGGTTCGCCTTTGAGCACCGCGGTTGCGGTTGATGACCCCTACCAACTGGTGGTAGGGGCATTTTTGTGCCCCGGGAAGAAAGGGGAGCGGTAACTTGGCGGCTGACTACAAAGAGGCGAAAGAAGTGGTTCTGCAATGCGCCAGGGACCTTCTGGACAGCCCTGCGGTCAGGGAAAACCGGTTCGCGCGCGACCTCATCAATACCGGCGCGGCCAGGCTGGAGGGGGAGTCCTTCACCCTGGTCATTCTGGGCGAGTTCAAGCGGGGCAAGTCCACCCTGGTCAACGCCCTTTTGGGGGCGGCGCTGATGCCGTCGGCCCTGGTTCCGCTCACGGCCATACCGACCCTGGTCCGGTACGGGGAAAAGGCCGCCGCCCGGGTGTTGTTTGAGAACGGCAACACGGTTCCGATAGCGGTTAACGAAGTGGAACGGTATGTGGCCGAAAAGCACAATCCGGCCAACGTCAAGAACGTGCGCGAGGTTACAGTCGAATTTCCCGCCGCCCGCCTGAAAGAGGGGATGGTGCTGGTCGATACCCCCGGGGTGGGTTCGGCTTACCAGCACAACACGGACTCAGCTTACGGTTACCTGCCCTACGCCGATTCGGCGGTGTTCCTGATCTCGGTCGACGCCCCGCTGTCCCGGGTGGAACTGGAGTACCTGCGCGATATCCAGGGGCACGTAAAGAAGATCTTCTTTATCCTCAACAAGACCGACCTGGTGGATCCGGGAGAGATCGGCGAGGTGCTGGAGTTTACCCGCAAGATTCTGGCGCAAACCCTGGGGGAAGACGACGTCTATCTCCTGCCCGTCTCGGCCAAAACGGCCCTGACCGCCAAAGTGCGCAACGACCGGGAACTGTTGCGGCAAAGCTCGCTGGACGTACTGGAACACGATCTCGACTCTTTCGTCCAGGCATCCAAGGGCGCCCTGGTCCTCAGCGCCGCCGCCAACCGGCTTCTTAAGGTGGTCGCCGACGGTGAGACGGCCGAAAATCTTTGGCGCCGGGCCATGGACGATACGACGGAGGGCCTGAACGGCAAGGTAGCCCGCTTCGACAAGGCCCTGGCCGAACTGGACCAGGAAAGGGAGGACAGTATCTATCTTCTCTACCGCGAGGTCGACCGGCTGGCGGCCCGCATCGCGGAGAGGATGGCGGACTACCGCCGGGAGGCCCTGCCGGTTTTGTCCGCCCGCCTGCGGGACTACGCCAGGGACTCGCTGTCCGGCCAATCGGCCAGGGAGGCCGCCGCCACCCTGCACAAGTATGTGATCAACCTGGTGCTGACGGCCCTGGAGAAGAAGAAGGAAGAGGAGTGGGAGGCGATCCATGGTGACCTGGGCGGCCTGGCCGACCGCTTCTTCGACCGGATCGAGAGCATCGTGGACCGCCTGTTGCGGGCGGCGGCCGACATTTTCGACCTGGATGTCGTCAGCGCGGACCGGAAGGACTACGTGCTCGGGGACCGGCGGATCTTCTACCACTTTCACGAGCATCCCACCTTCATCCCCCAACTGACCGACCTGGCTCTCTTTGGCGTGATACCCGCGGCCCTGGCCCGCGGCCACATCGTCAAAAAGGCGGAAGACAAGCTGGACGAACTCCTGGACCGCAACTGCGGCCGGGTGCGCTTCAACCTGGCCGAGAAGGTCAGGGAAAGCGTGCGGAAGATGGCGGGCGACCTGCGCCTGCGGGCCGACGCCCTGGGCCGGGGTCTGAAGCTGGCCTTGGAGGACGCCCGCCGAGAGCGCGGTCGCGACGAAGCCGGACGGGCGGAGGCCCTGGCCGCTCGGGAGCGCGAGGCAGCGAGGCTGGCCCGGGCCAGGCATACGCTCTCCACCGTGCTGGGGCAGTGGGAGAGCCGCCTCGGGAGCGGCGGGAAGGATGCCGCCGGTTAGGGGCGGCCCTTTACAGCCCGCGCCTGGGGAAATATAATGGGAGACGGATATTTGGGCGCACAAAGGAGCAAGTACCATGTCTTCCATCAGGGTTAGATTCGCCCCCAGTCCCACCGGCAGCCTGCACATCGGCGGAGCCCGCACGGCCCTTTTCAACTGGCTGTTCGCGCGTAAATACGGCGGTTCCTTCGTTCTGCGGCTGGAGGATACCGATCTGGACCGCAACCTGGCGGACGCGGAGAAACACATTCTGGAGGGCCTGGCCTGGCTGGGCCTGGACTGGGACGAGGGACCGGACAAAGGGGGGCCGCACGCTCCCTACAAGCAGTCCGGGCGGCTGGACCTGTATCGGGAAGAAGCCGGCCGCCTGCTCGGGATGGGCCTGGCCTACCCCTGCTACTGCCAGCCGGACGAACTGGCCCGGGACCGGAAGCTCGCCCAGGCGGAGGGGAGACCGCCGCTGTACTGTGGCCGCTGCCGCGATCTCGACGAAAAGGCGCGCTCCGAAAAGGAGGCCCGGGGCCTCAAACCCGCCCTGCGCCTGCTGGTTCCACCCGGCCAGACCGTCGTGGACGACCTGATCCGGGGGCCTGTGGTTTTCCTGCACGAAACCATCGACGATTTCATCATCGTCAAGTCCAACGGGGTACCTACCTACCACCTGGCCTGCGTGGTGGACGACCACCATATGCGCATAAGCCACGTCATCCGGGCCGAGGAGCACCTGTCCAACACCCCCAAGCAGCTGATGCTTTACCGGGCGCTTTCGTGGGAGCCGCCGGCCTTCATGCACGTCTCCATGATTCTGGCCCCGGACCGGGCCAAGCTGTCCAAGCGGCACGGCGCCACCGGGGTGGAGGAGTTCCGGACGCAAGGTTTTCTGTCCGAGGCCCTGCTCAACTACCTGGCCCTTTTGGGCTGGTCACCCGGTGACGAACGGGAGGTCTTCAGCCGGGAGGAACTGGTGGCCGCCTTCACGCCCGGGAGCATAACGAAACACGCGGCCGTATACGACCTGCAGAAGCTGACCTGGTTGTGCGCCCAGTACCTGCGCACCCTGCCGCTGGACGAGGTGGTGGAACGCGCCCTGCCTTTCCTGACCGGAGCCGGCCTGGTGCCGGCGGACCCCGGACCGGAGGAAATGGTCTATATATCGCGGGTGGTGGACCTGGTGCGAACCAGGGTACACACCCTGGTGGAACTGGCCGGAGCCGCCGATTACTTCTTCCGGGACGAGTTTTCCTATGAGGAAAAGGGGGTCCGCAAGTACTTCCAAAAACCCGGGGCGGCCGAACTGTTGCGCCAGGGGCGCGAGGCCCTGGCCGCCGCGCAACCCTTCGACGTGGCCGGCACGGAAGAGGCCTACCGGAAGCTGATAGCGGAACTGAACATTTCCGGGGGGGCACTCATCCATCCCACCCGGCTGGCCCTAACCGGCCGTACAATGGGCCCGGGCCTCTTCGACATCGTGGCGGCCCTGGGGCGGGAAAGGTGCCTGGCGCGTTTGGGCCGGGCGGCCCAAGGAGCGGAGTAGGACCATGTACAGAGACGGCGGCCTGAGAAGGCTCCGGTGGCTGGTGTTAGCGATGGCGCTGCTGGCGGGGTTCGCCCTGCCGGCCTGGGGAGACGCGCCGCAGATGGTCCGGTTCGTCATCGGGTCTTCATCGTACAGCGTCGACGGCGTGGCCCGGCCGATGGACGCGCCCGCCGTAATCATCGGCGGGCGGGCCTACGTGCCGCTCAGGTATGTCGGCGACGCGCTTGGTCTACTCGTGGGCTGGGATCCGGCAACCCGGGCTGTTACCCTCGGCGCTTCCCCGAAGCCGGATCAACCGGCCGGTACGGTGATCAGCGGCCGGGTGCAGCCGTATGCGCCGGGAGACATATCCGGCGTCGACATGCCGGTGAATGTGGAAATCTCCGGGCCGGGCGGGGCCACGGCGCAGGTCCGGGCCATTCTCGACACCGGTGCGTCCATGTCCCTGTTTCCGGAGGATGTCCTGCGCTCGCTGGGTTACCAGCCGGTGTCCGGCTACGAACAAGGGCAGGCTACGCCGGCCATCGGCGGCCCGGTGGCCTTCACACTCTACCGGATCAACTATCCCCTGGTTCGGCAGGGGGAGGCGTGGGTTCCCCTGGGCCAGGGGCAGGTCTACGCGGGAGGCGTGGCGGGGGCCAACGAGTCGCTGATCGGGGACGACATCCTATCGCGGGACGATCTCACCCTGAAGGACGGCACCTGGACCCTGACGGTGCCGTAGCGGGACTTCGTGCCGGGCGCCGGGGGGGGGCCGGATTTTCCAAGCCGGAGGCCCGGCAGACCTTGCGCAGGCGCGCCGCCCATGGTATAATGGAAACCGTTGCGGGATGGTGTAACGGTAGCACATGCGGCTCTGGACCGTAGTGTCTAGGTTCGAATCCTAGTCCCGCAGCCATGGCCCTATCGTCTAGTGGCCCAGGACGCTGCCCTCTCAAGGCAGAAACACGGGTTCGAGTCCCGTTAGGGCTGCCACGAAAAACGCCCCGCCTAAAAGGCGGGCTTTTTGTTTCCCGGCACAGACTGCGGCTACTTCATCTTGGATATGGGCTGGTCGGGATGGGCCGGGTTTGGAACCAGACGCTGGCCAACACACTCAACGAACATATCTATTCTCTCAAGGATGGTCTGACCGATGAGCACTTCGTCGCCAAGAACCAGGGCATCTTCGCGTGTTTTTCGGCCGGCCGGCGCTATATTCGCCACGGTTCCGTAGCTCTCTTACTGTCCGGGCAAACACCCGGGCTGGGTTTCCGCTGGTCCCGGTCTTTCCTCTGTTGGCCAGGCTTTGTCAGTCTTATCGACGCGGATACCACCGAATATCGGCGCGAAAATGATAACCGGGCGGTTAAAAAAACCCTCAGCATTCCAAGCTGGTTGAATGCCAAGGCCGAAAAGGCGGGGATCAATTTTTCCCAGGTGCTGCAGGAAGCGTTGAAGCAACGGCTCGGGTATTAGTCATACCGGCCTAGGGGTCCTGTGATTTTCTCTGTACAGTATCTTGCTGGCATGTAATTAATATACAGATACGCCATTATTCAGGGCAGTA
>JAJYZD010000225.1 GCA_021800315.1 Bacillota bacterium
GGCCGCCAGGCGCTGCTCGGCGCGCTCCCGGGCGGCCTGGGCCCGTTCCAGGTCGATGTCTTCAGCCCGTTCCGCCGCGTCGGCCAGGACCACCACCTTGGAATTACGGGCCTCCAGAAAGCCGCCGCTGACCGCGTACCTGGTGTAACGGCCGTCTTTTAGCACCCGCATGATCCCGATATTGAGCGTGGTCAGGATCGGGGCATGCTCGGGCAGAATACCCAGTTCCCCGTCCCCGCCGGGGGCGATCACGTACCGGACATCGTCCGAGTATACCTTCTTTTCCGGCGTGACAATGTCCAGACGCTCGAGTTTCTCGTCCGCCATGTTATGCACCAACCTCCAGGGTGCGCTTTCCTTTGATCACCGCCTGTTCGATGTTGCCGACCATGTAGAAGGCGTCCTCCGGCAGATCGTCGTGCTTGCCGTCCAGGATTTCCTTGAAGCCGGCGATGGTTTCCTTGAGCGGCACATACACGCCGGGGGACCCGGTGAAGGTCTCGGCCACGTGGAACGGCTGGGACAGGAACCGCTGCAGCTTGCGGGCCCGCGCCACGATCAGTTTGTCGTCGTCGGAGAGTTCCTCCATGCCCAGGATGGCGATGATGTCCTGCAGTTCCTTGTACCGCTGCAGCACCTTCTGTACGCCGCGGGCCACCGCGTAGTGGTCGGGGCCGACCACGTGCGGATCCAGAATGCGGGACGTGGAGTCAAGCGGGTCCACCGCGGGGTAGATGCCCAGCTCGGAAATCGCCCGGGAGAGCACCACCGTGCCGTCCAGGTGGGCGAAGGTGGTGGCCGGGGCCGGGTCGGTCAGGTCGTCGGCAGGCACGTAAACAGCCTGCACCGAGGTAACCGAACCCTTGGTAGTCGACGTGATGCGCTCCTGCATCTGGCCCATCTCCGTAGCCAGGGTGGGCTGGTAGCCCACGGCCGAGGGCATGCGCCCCAGGAGGGCCGACACCTCGGAACCGGCCTGGGTGAAACGGAAGATGTTGTCGATGAAGATCAGGGTATCCGCGCCTTCCTCGTCCCGGAAGTACTCGGCCATGGCGAGACCGGTCAGGGCAACGCGCAGGCGGGAGCCCGGCGGTTCGTTCATCTGACCAAACACCATGCTCATCTTGTCGATAACGCCCGACTCCGTCATTTCGTGCAACAGGTCGTTGCCCTCGCGGGTACGTTCGCCGACACCGGCGAAAACCGAGCGGCCGCCGTGCTGCTTGGCGATGTTGTTGATGAGTTCCTGCACGATAACCGTCTTACCAACCCCGGCGCCGCCGAACAAGCCGACTTTGCCGCCCTTGAGAAACGGCACCAGCAGATCGATTACCTTGATGCCGGTTTCCAGGGGTTCCGCCCGCGTCGACTGGTCGACCAGGGGCGGAGCGGGGCGGTGGATGGGATAGTTGTGTTCGCTCATGATTGGTCCCTTGCCGTCGATCGGCTGACCCAGCACGTCGACCACCCGGCCCAGCACGGCTTTGCCCACCGGAACGGTGATCGCCTGACCGGTATCCACCGCCTCCATGCCGCGCACCAGGCCGTCGGTGGTGGACATGGCCACGCACCGCACCATGTTGTTGCCCAGGTGCTGGGCGACTTCCAGGGTCAGGTCCATCTTCCGGCCGAACATATCTTCCTTGTCGCTGGTGATCTTGACCGCGTTGTAGATAGCGGGCACCTGCCCGGGAGGAAAGGCGATGTCAACCACCACGCTGACCACCTGAACCACTTTACCAACGTTCATTTAACCAACCTCCTTTACGCAGGGGTCACATACCCTATTCGAGGGCGGCCGAACCGCCGACGATTTCCGAAATCTCCTTGGTGATAACGGCCTGGCGGATCCGGTTCATGGTCAGGGTCAACCGCTGGACCATCTCGTCGGCGTTCTTGGTGGCCGAATCCATGGCCGTCATGCGGGCGCTGTGCTCCCCGGCCTTGGACTCCAGGAGGGCCGCGAAAACGGCGGTTTCCACATAGCGGGGCAGCAGGTCCATCAAAACCGCTTCCGCCGAAGGCTCCAGGATGTAATCGACCTTCGCGCCGTCGTCCCCGGCGGGGGGCTCGGCCGGCAGCAGCTTGACCACCGTGGGTTTTTGCACCAGGACGTTGACGAACCGGCTGTAGACCAGGTACACCTCGTCGAACTCGGCCGCGCCGTACTGGTCAATGACAAACCGGGCTATCCGGTGGGCCTGGCCCATCCCGATATTTTCGCCGAGGTGGACGTATTCGCCGGCGATCGTATAGCCGCGGCGGAGGAAAAAGTCGCGCCCCTTCCGTCCGACCGCTATCAGGCTTACCGACTCCCGGCCCCGGCCTTTGGCCTCCTGGGTCATGCGCCGGATGACGTTGGAGTTGAAGCCGCCGCACAACCCCCGGTCGGCCGTGACCAGGATGTAGGCCACCTTCTTGGGTTCACGGACTTCCAGCAGCGGATGCTTGAACCCGGAAACCGAGGGTGCCACCCGTCCGAGCAGTTCCCGGATGCGCCGGGAGTACGGCCGGGCGGCCGTAACGGCGTCCTGGGCCCGCCTCATTTTGGCCGCCGAAACGGCCTTCATGGCCTTGGTTATCTGCTGGGTGCTCTTGACACTCTTGATGCGGCGCCGCAGATCGCGCATATTGGGCATCTAGTTCAATCACCACCTTGTCGCCATTAGCCGGCTGGCCCTTAAACGAAGATCTTCTTGAAGTCGGCGATGGCCGCCTTCAACTGGTCTTCCGCCTGTTGGCCAAGCTGCCCCGTGCGGGCGATTTCCTCGCCCACGCCAGGCTTGTTGGAACGCATATACTTCAGGAAATCGGTTTCGAAGGGCCTGACCCGGTCGACGGGAAGATCGTCCAGGTAGCCGTTGACACCGGCGTAGATGGACATGACCTGCTCTTCCACCGGCATGGGCACGTACTGGTCCTGCTTGAGCAGTTCCACCATCCGTTCGCCGCGGGTAAGACGGGCCTGCGTGGACTTGTCCAGGTCGGAGCCGAACTGGGCGAAAGCCGCCAGTTCGCGGTACTGGGCCAGGTCCATGCGCAAAGAGCCGGCGTACCTTTTCATGGCCTTGACCTGGGCGGCGCCGCCGACGCGGGAAACCGAGATGCCGACGTTGATGGCGGGGCGTACACCGGCGTAGAAGAGGTCGGGCTCCAGGAAGATCTGACCGTCGGTGATGGAGATCACGTTGGTCGGGATGTACGCCGACACATCGCCGGCCTGGGTCTCGATAATCGGCAGGGCGGTCATGGAACCGGCGCCTAACTCGTCGTTCAGTTTGCAGGCCCGCTCCAAAAGGCGCGAGTGCAGGTTGAACACGTCGCCCGGGTAGGCCTCCCGGCCGGGAGGCCGGCGCAGCAGCAGCGACAGTTCGCGGTAGGCCGCCGCCTGCTTGGACAGGTCGTCGTAAATGATCAGCACGTGGCCGCCCTTTTCCATGAACTCTTCGCCCATGGCCGCCCCGGCAAACGGTGCGAGGAACAAAAGCGGCGCCGGATCGGAAGCGGTAGCCGAGACGACAATGCTGTAGTCCATGGCGCCGTGGTCCTTGAGGGTCTGGACGACGCCCGCCACCGTGGAGTTCTTCTGGCCGACGGCGACGTAGATGCAGATGACGTCCTGCCCTTTTTGGTTGATCATGGCGTCCACGGCTATGGCCGTCTTGCCGGTCTGACGGTCGCCCAGGATCAGCTCGCGCTGACCGCGGCCGATGGGCACCATACCGTCGATGGCCTTGACGCCGGTCTGCATGGGTTGGTGCACCGACTTACGGGTGATAACGCCGGGGGCGATGCGCTCCACCGGGCGGAACTTCTCGCTTTTGATCGGCCCCAGGCCGTCCAGCGGCTGACCGAGCGGGTTGACCACCCGGCCGACCAGGCCGTCGCCCACCGGGACGGACACGATCCGGCCGGTGCGCTTGACCGTGTCGCCCTCTTTGATGTGCTTGTACGGGCCCAGGATAACGCAACCGATGTTGTCTTCCTCCAGGTTGAGAGCCATGCCGAAGACGCCGCCGGGAAACTCCAGCAGTTCGGAGGCCATGGCCTGCTCCAGGCCGTAGACGCGCGCGATACCGTCGCCCACCTGGATAACCGTCCCTACATCGGTCATTTCTATCTGGGCTTCATATTTCTCAATTTGCTGCCGAATGATGGAACTGATCTCTTCCGGGCGCAAATTCATCTACTGGTTCACCCCTATCATGCTAGCTTAACTGGTGGCTTTCAGCCGGTCGGCGAGCCGGGCCAGGCGCGTACGCAGACTGCCGTCGAGCACGCGGTCGCCCATCCGCACCACCACCCCGCCGACCAGGGAAGGTTCCACCCGGTACCTCGCCCTGACCTTCCTGCAGGTGATCTTTTCCATGATGGTGTTTAAGCGGTCTTTTTCCGCCGCCGTAAGTTCCAGGGCGGAATCCACGTTCGCTTCCACCAGACCCCGCCGTGAGTCGGCCAGGGCCACATAGGTCGCCACGATATCGGGCAGAAACAATTCGCGGTGCCGGTCGACCAGGAGGCAAATAAAATTAAGCGTGGTGCCGGACAATGCGGAGGCGAAAACGCCTTTCAGAAGGTCGCGCTTTTCGGCCGTGGTTACGCGCGGGTGGTAGAGGGCCCGCGACAGTTCCCGGACGGTTTCCAGGGTCTGGACCACTCCCTCCAGTTCCGCCTGCCACTGGTCCACTTTGTCCTGCCCGGAGGCGATGTCGAACAGGGCCTGGGCGTAGCGGCTGCCTACCGCGCCTTTCAGCATGGCAATCCGCCTGCCTCGCTGATGAATTCATCGACCAGTTGACGACTTACCCGGTCATCCAGGGACCGGCTGATAATCTTCTCCGCCACCATGATGGACAGCGAAGCCACGGAATTGCGGAGTTCCGCCACCGCTTTCTCCTTTTCCCGCTCTATCTCCGCCTTGGCATCCTCTTTGATCCTCTCGGTCTCGGCCTTGGCGGCGGCGATGATTTCCTGCGCCGCTTCCTCTCCCGATTTGACCGCGTGGGCCATCATAGCCTGCGCTTCCGAGCGCATTTTCCTGATCTCGGCTTCCAGGTCGGCTTTCAACGCGGCCGCCTGTTGCCGGTCCGCCTCGGCGGCGGCGAAGTTGTCCGCGATTTTTGTCCGCCTCTCCTCCAAGACCTTGACCAGGACAGGGTAGGCGAACTTGCGCAAGACTATGAGCAGTATAAGAAAGTCCACTATCTGCGCTAGAAGTGTGGCGTTAAACTGCAAACCATCTTCCCCTCCTCACTACGCCATGCTACCCGGACGGGATAGGGCCGGAGGGAGGCGTGACCATCGGCCCGCCACCCCGCCCCGCTTGCCCGGATACGATCACTTAACCACCACCTGCCAAAGCGGGTGGATCAGTTGCCGACTGAAAGTCGGCTAAAGGGGGGCACCCGCCCGAACGGTGGGTCCGGCAAGCCCCCGACTGGAGCCGGGGGTTGTGGAGTAATATTTCCGCTTCCCAAAAACCTCCGTTTTGTAAACGGGGGTCGATGAACCGTACGCTAAAGCCGTCCGGCCGCAAGCCGGAAGTTTTAGACCCGCCGGTTGGAAAATAAATCAGATCTTGCCCATCAGGATGAAACCGACCACGATGGCGATAATGGGCAGGGCCTCGATCATACCCAGCATGATAAACATCGAGCCCATGATGCTCCCCCGGGCTTCCGGCTGGCGGGCGATGCCCTCTATGGCCTTGGAAAACATAAGGCCGTCACCGATGGCCGCGCCCTGCGCGCCCAGACCGGCGGCCAAGGCGAAACCGAGTGCCGCTGCAGCATGTATATCCATTCTTTTCCCTCCCTCCCGAGATGTCTAACGCGGTATCAATGGTGATCCCCCACCGCCGAACCGATATAGGCGATGCTCAGCACGGTGAAGATGAAGGCCTGGATAGCGCCGACGAATATGCTGAAGGCCAGCCAGACCACCGAGGCGATGAAGCCGCCGAAGACGTGGACCCAGCCGCCCAGCAGACCCAGAAGCACCAGGATGAGCAGGTCGCCGGCGTAGATGTTGCCGAAAAGACGGAAGGCCAGCGTAATCGGTTTGGCTACTTCCTCGACGATCGTCAACGGCATAAACGGCGTCAG
>JAJYZD010000226.1 GCA_021800315.1 Bacillota bacterium
GTTTTAGTGGGACTGCTATGCCAGGCCAATTGATGTTTACCAGGTTGATTGGGTTCAAAGATTTCTCTATGACTTCTGGTGTGAGTTTTGCCTTTACGGCGGATAAGGAAGGATATGTATTGAATCAGTATAAGAAGTTGGCCAGGAAGGTTGACTCGAACAACGAGTCCTTAAAGAGATTTGTTGCCTTCTATAAGCTGAGTAAGATATGTGGCTGTAAGACGAGGTTCCAGACAGTCGGTCGCAAGTAGAACGGGTACCTGGAGAACTGGTGCACCGGCACCGCAACCAAGGCTATTACCGGCGGCGTCCGCCGCTTGCATTGCCGTCCGTAGCGTTACGGGTTTGTGTCGGCTGGGTATGCGGATACGGCGGTATATAGGGACTCAGACGTCCATAAACAGCCATCACGTCTCCTAGTCCGGACAAGCCGGAACCAAAAAGGGAACCCTCTGCCTCCGTCAAGTTTCCTTCCACTTTGCGCGGATCTTCAGAATTAAGGGACCAAAAACTATCTATCTAATTCGATTGTATGCTCTAGCTACTCGATTCGCTGAAGTCGCATAGCACTTCTATATGCTGCATGGCGATTTGTTCTGTTCACCATCGGCAGCAAGCGCTACGTCTCCGACGGAACCGCCGGCAGCCTGGATGTCGCGCTGTTGATATTGGACGGGCGCACCTACCTCCCCGGCCGGTATATGGGATACGCCACAGGCATGAACAGCGCCGACATTGTTCGGAATCCCGTTGACAGTACGGCGGCCTTCAATTACGACGCGCACACCGTGATCTTTACCCGCGGAGGCAGCACCTGTATGGAGGACGGTGTTCTCCGACGGATGGATGTGGCGCCCATCGACGCAAGCGGCCGGATAAGGGTTCCGGCGCGATATTTTGGCGACGCTTTCGGTTGCCGGGTTTCCTGTGACCAGTCCACTCGGGAAGTCTTGTTATCCCGGAAATAGGCAGGTTCCTGGTAGATGACCCAGGGATTACGGTCCAGGGGCGGAAAAACAGGCGGCATAGTGCGAAAAGGCTTTGACGTACCAGTATGGTTCGTCGTATCGTAAGATTTAGTAAAGATGAAAAAAGGGTGGATTTTATGAAGTTGCTCTATGTGGTAAGTGCCCTGGCCTTGCTGGCGGCTGTCACCGGGTGCGGGATTTCGTCCGTTGCGCCTTCGGTTCCCGGGGTGACACGGTTCCATGTGTCCGGAACGTGGAAAGGTAAAGTGGAAAACTATTTGAGCCATGGTGAATCCTTGGGCCTGATAGCGAAGGTTGTCCGGGAACCGGGGAACAAGGTGATTATGCGCATTCACGATTTCGTGAATCTGAGCGGACGGATAAGCGGTAACGGGATTATGCTGTCCGATACCTACGCTCTGGGCCCTGGTCATGCCGCCCGATACCGGCTTAAGGGGGCTGTCCATGGCGACACAATGACGGGAATCCTTACATCGAGCATCCTTGTTAACAAAAAGGTGACAAAGAAATCTTCTTGGGCTTTTGTTCTGAGAAGAAATCCCTCGTGAGTAAGGGACGTTATACCTGAAAATTGTGGGAAAGATGGAAAATGTGTCTTTTGAAAAAAGCCGGCCCAAGAGGTATTGTCGAGCGGTTAATCACAGCCCGCGTACGAGGTCGGGGAAAATGACGGTATTTCCAATGATGCGGAAAGTGACTGGTTTTCTTCTGGCCGCCCTGCTCCTTCCGGCCGGAGGGTGTTCCTTCCACCCTTCGGCCGGAAGCTCCAAGGCTTCCCAGCCGACCAATAACAATCACCTTCCTGGTTCTCCAGGACAACCGCAGTCTCCTAGCCTTGCCCGGCCTCAGTGCGGCGGCCCAGGGTAACTGGGTGGTCTTACCGGTATCCGGCTGGCTTGAGCACGGCAGGTATACCATTACGGCCAGTTGGCCGGGTGGATCGGTAATCCGTCGGATTGACTTTTAGGCGGCGTTGGCATGATTTTCGGTCGAGCTTTCTTGACAGCCTTGCCGCGAGTTTGTTGCTTTGGGAATGCGGGAGAGTTAATTCACAGAAAAGCCTTTGCTTACCAGGGAACCTTTCATTTTCTTCGGGCGTTGGCGGATCAGACTTATACGGGAGGCAGTTATAGGTAAGCAAGTTTTAACTATGCCGTCTGCTATCCAGCTTGCCAACCTCGAATAATCTATAGTGGGCAAGCCAAAAGCCAACTTTAAGACCTTGTCCAAATGACCACCGTCTATAAAATTCGCCACACGACCCGGAACACTACCACTCCTCTTAAAGACATTGTAAGGGGGTCGATCTATGAACCAACTCGACCCCCTCAGACAATTCCGGCCTGACATCCCTGCGGAATGCCGGGAAGTATAATTGTACAGGCTTGACCGGGCTACCGGCACGGCTTCAGCCGTGGGAGAATGTCAGTCCGTGTCGTAGGGCCAGCCCTGCAGGCCTCCTTCAACGAACTTCACGTTGCGGAAGCCGGCCCCGGCCAGGATGCGCTCGGCCTCCCAGGCACGGCTGCCCAGGGCGCAGATCGTGATCACCGGCTTCTCCCGGGGGATATCCTGCAGGTGGTCGCGCAGGTCGCCCAGGGCAACCTGCAGGGTCCTGGCATCGTCGATACGGCGGTAGCGAAACTGGTCGGGGGTACGGACGTCCAACAGGACGAAGTCCCCGTCCGAGGCCAGGAGGTCGTGCAACTCCCGCGCCGTCACGGTTTCGGCCACGCCGTCCAGCTTGTTGCGGACGATGTTGGCCGTGTGCTGGAGGGGGTCGATGGGGGTGTTGTAGGGAGGGGCGTAGCCCAGGTCGAGACCGGCCAGGTCGTCCACCGTGGCGCCGAAGCGGAGGGCGGCGGCGGCCACATCGACGCGCTTGACCACGTCGCCCTGGCCGATGCCCTGCAGGCCGAGGACCCGGCGGCTTTGTTTCTCCACCACCAGCTTGATGATCACGTTGTCATGGCCGGGGTAATAGTGGGTGCGGTCGTGGCCGGCGTTGACCGCGCACTCGATCTCGTAGCCCAGGGCCCGGGCCTGCTCTTCGCCCAGGCCGGTCCGGCCCACGTTCCAATCCGTTATTTTCATGACCGAAGTGCCCAACACACCCTCGAAGGCGCTCCCGATGCCGGCCAGGTTGTCGCCGGCCACCCGTCCCTGCCGGTTGGCCGTGGAGGCCAGCGGTATGTACACCGGCCTGCCGGAAACCAGGTGGCGGTTTTCCACGCAGTCACCGATGGCGTAGATGTCCGGGTCGCTGGTCTCCAGGCGCCGGTTTACCGCTATCGCCCCGGTTTCGCCGATAGTCAGCCCGGCATGGCGGGCCAGCTCCACGTTGGGACGCACTCCCACGGCCACGATGACCAGGTCGGCGGGCAGGGTGCCCTGGTCGGTCACGACCCCGGTCACCCGGTCCCGGCCCTCCAGGCGTAACACCTTGCGTCCCGTGAACATTTCGAGGCCCGTCTCCTCCAGGCGGTAGGCCAGGAGGGCGGCCAGGTCCGGGTCCAGGACGGCGGGCAGGATCTGGTCCTTCATTTCCACCACGGATACACCCATCTTGCGCTTGAGCAACGCTTCGGCGGCTTCCATGCCGATCAGGCCGGCGCCCATGACCACGGCCTCTTTGGCGCCCGCCGCTCCGGCGGCTACCTTCCTGGCGTCCTCGGGATGGTTCAGGCGGTATACGCCCTCGAGGTCCAGGCCGGGAACGGGCGGAATAAAGGGGCCGGCCCCGGTCGCCAGCACCAGCTTGTCGTAGGGGAGGGTGTAGCCCTCCCCGGTCTCCAGGCTGGTTACGGCCACTTCCTTCTTCTTCCGGTCGATGGCCGTGGCCTCGGTACGGGTGAGCACCCGCACGGCCTTTTCCTTCGCGAAATACAATTCGTCCCTCTTGATCCCGTAAGCCGTGGTGAAAAGCTCGTCGAAGTCGCGGATCTGGCCGCTGACGAAATAGGGCATGCCGCAGCCGGCGTAAGAAATGAGTCCGCCGCGTTCGACAATGGTGATCCCGGCCCCGGGTAGCAGGCGCCGGGCCCGGGCGGCCGCCTTGGGACCGGCGGCTACCCCGCCTATTACCAAAATACGCAAAAACCCACCCCCTCTATATCTATTTTCAATTATAGCCGGGACGGGGCTTCCAGTCCATACTTTCCCCGGGCGGAAGTACGGTGCCCGGAACAAAGAAAAATCCCCGTTTTGGCCGGAGGGGTCGACCTGACGGGTAATCGCCGGGGGGTCCTCAGTAAGCCACCCGGGCGGTGCCCACGGCGTTGGCCGCGTCCAGGAGCCCGCTGCCCTGGGCGAGCCGGTCGAAGCGCAGGTCACGGCAACTGTGGACGATGGCCCCCTTTACCTCGTCCGGCGTCAGGTCCGGCGTCGCCTCCAAGATCAGGGCGGCCAGCCCGGCGCACAGCGGGGTGGCCATGGAGGTGCCGGAGAGGGTGAAATAGTAGCCGGAGACGCGGGCGCGGGGTAGTTGGCGGTCGAGAACCGAACCGGGGGCGCGCAGGGAAACGATGCCCACGCCCGGCGCGACCACGTCGGGTTTGGCCAGTCCGTCAACCGTCGGTCCCCGGCTGGAAAAAGGAGCGATGGTATCATCCTGGCAGGGGACCGTCCGGTGATCGTCTTCCGCCCCGACCGTGATGGCGGCCGGCGCGTGACCCGGGGAGTCGATGGTACGGGGGGAAGGACCGTCGTTGCCGGCGGCGGCCACCACCACGATGCCCGCTCCCCACGCCTTCTGGACGGCGGCGACCGCGGGGTCGTCCCGGTAGGACCCTTCGGGCGGGCTGCCCAGCGAGAGGGATATGACCCGGATGTTGAGGTCGTCTTTGCGGGCCACACACCAGTCAATGCCGGCAATGACCGTGGATAGCGGGCCGCCGCCGTATCGGTCGAGAACCTTCACCCCGACGAGGCTGGCCTCCGGGGCGATGCCCCGGTAACGGCCGCGTAAGGAACGGCCGTTTCCGGCGACGATGCCCGCGCAGTGGGTGCCGTGGCCGTTGTCGTCGTAGGGAAACCTTTTTTTACCCACCAGGTCGTTGAAGGCGGCAATCCGGTTGGTGGGCCGGACCAGGTCCGGATGTTGGTGGATCCCTGTGTCCACGACGGCCACCGACACCCCCTTACCGCCGGCGCCCTGCTGCCAGGCCGTGTTTCCCTCAACCGCCGGCACGGCTATGTCCAGGTTGGTATGCACGTTACGGTCCAGCCAGAGGCGCCTGACGGCGCTGTGATCGTGGAGGTGTTTTAGGGCCGCCAGGGAGCCCTGGGCGGCGAAGGACCCTATGAGGGGCAGGTGGTAGTTGATCACCAGGTCCCGGTGGGCGGCCGCGGTCCGGGCCAGCTCCGGGTCGTAGGTCTCCCCCGCCAGTTGGACGATGACCGGAACGCGGAGTTCGCCGCGGGTTACGAACCTTCTCAGGCCGGTTTTTTTTTCATCGTCCCGGCAGTTGGCGCACAAATGCTTTTTCAAAGCCGGGGACAGCTTGCTGCTGGCAATTATCCAGGTCAGGTGTTCGGGATGCATGGAAAATACCACCTCGCGTTCCTTTCTCCAGGCTATGCGCCGGGGGAGCGGGGGGTTACGGCCCGGTACCGGCAGCCGGGACAGCGATCCGGGGTTCCGAACGGTCGAAATTCAAGCCTGAATGGAATTGACAAAACGGGGGCGAAGTTGTAAGCTGACAGATAGTGAATGAGGACTCACTCATTAGGGGGCAGGCCGCGAGGCCCTTCTATTTCCGAAAGCTGGCGCGAGGAGGTTTAAACTGCTTACCAAACACACGTGCAAATGAACGTAATTAGCTGCATATGGTATGGTTCTGCGATTGGCAAGCGCTTTTTCAAAGGTACTGGTTCGCCTGGAGTTGGTTGGTGGGGGTTGCCTCTTTCAGGATACCAAAAAAACTCTTTTTTGGTCTTGACAGGTCGGCCGCATATGGTGTAGGATTTGTTGCAGAGCATTGATCCTGTTCCCTATGTTCTCTGTAAAAGTCCATAAACAACCATAGTGAGCGGTGCTGCGAAATCGACTCAAAAGCCCGGACAGTCCGGTATTCTGGAGGAGGTGAACTGGCTGAAG
>JAJYZD010000227.1 GCA_021800315.1 Bacillota bacterium
GGTTAAATCTTCCGAATAGAGTTTTCTCCAGCCTGATTCATATTGGTAGAACTTTGTTCCACATGTAGGAAGGAGATAAAGATTCTTCAGGCATTCGCCAGTGGGAAGGTTGGATAGCGCCTGTTTTTCGAATTGTGGCCAATTGCCGCCGGAAATAACAGCCACCTTGACTATACCAAGAAGAATGCTAAAAAGCGTTACCATCTCGGGATCGAGAGATGATTTGCTCTCGGCAATTGTGCCGTCCAGATCGAAAATAATTAACTTTTTCATTTCTACCCATTCTTTTAATCTTATGCTACAATGTCGATATCTAATCGCAAAGCGACCTGCCAGCCAAACACCTTGGGTTATGTAACTTCCGGCAACGCAATTTCCAACAGGCTCACTGCACCGCGCGGCTGGTAGGAACACGCTCCAACCACGGCCGGCAAGAGCAGCACGTCGCCTTTACCGACGGCATACATGGTGCCATCGTGCTCCAACTGACCCTCGCCGGCGATGCACACCAGCACGCGCGGCGTTCCCGCCGCCCCGACCAGAAACGGCGATTCTCCGCGGAGTCGCCACAACCGGAAATGTTCACAATTAAAGAGCCGCTCTCGCAGCACCGGAGTCGATGCCTCCAACACCGGTGCCACCGGACCGACCACGGCTTGCGCGAAATCTATGCAGGCAATCGCCTGCTCGACTTGCAGATCTCGAGGCTGGCCCGTGTTGGCGTCGACTCGGTCCCAGTCGTACAGGCGAAACGTCACGTCGCTGTTTTCCTGCACCTCGAAAACCGCCAGGCCACCCAGCGAGTGCACAGTCCCGGCTTGCAGGAAGACGCCGTCGCCGGGCCTTGGCGTGAAACTGGCCAGACGGTCCGCCACCGTCCGGTTGGCGAGTGCCCGTCGCAGATCGTCTTGAGTGGTACCTGGATTCAGTCCCGCGTAGATACGGCTTTCCGGCCCCGCCTCCAGCACGACCCATGCCTCGGTCTTGCCATGCTCGCCCGCTGGTAGATAGTCCGTTTGCCGATCCGATGGATGCACCTGGACCGAGAGCATCTCACGGGCGTCGAGAAACTTCAGCAGCAGGGGGAACCGGTGGAAACGCCGGGACAGCTTTCCCAACAACTGATTTGGAGACCGATCGAGCAATTGCCCGATGGTCAATCCCTTGAGCGGTCCATCGGCGACGCGGCTGGGGTGGTCATCGCGGTCGCTTAATAGCCAGGCTTCGCCGATGGGGCCGTCGCCGGGCAGCGGCGCGGTGAGCAGGTCGGCCAGGCGCCGGCCACCCCAGAGCCGATACTGGTAAATTGGTTCAAATCGCAGCGGATACAGCGGTATTTGATTCATGGCATGTTCCTCTCAAGGGTGAAAAATCGGGACACAACGTTCTCGCTGCCCACGACGAGGGCATTCCGCTCCGCGCCTTTGGTGAGTGATGTGGCATTTGTTGTCATGTCCATTAATTCTCCTTCCGGTGTTGTTTCGGGTGATTAGCAGATCGGGAAGGAACATTGGGTTTCAGGTCGTTTCCATCGTAGCATTCTACAGGCCAAGGAACAATCTGTTTCCCCGTGTCGAAAGAGATGTGCGTATTCCGGTGAAAGTAGCCGGTGATTCCGGAGGAAAGTAGCCGGGCTGCACGATTTAAAGTAGCCGGCTTGTCCTGTGGAAAGTAGCCACCTTGTACGGTCCAAAGGAGCCGGGTAATCGGTTGACCACGGCGCTGTCGTTATAGGTATACCATGCTGGAAATTGGAATGCAAGTCTTAGGTCACAGAGATCACCTTCCTTGTGAAGGGTAGTGGTCCCCATCCCCGCCCCGTGGGGGGGGGTGGGGAAGAAGATTTACCCAATGCAGCCTGTTGACTACAGTTTAGGCATCATTTATGGCTATAGCCATGCCGTTCAACCTTTTGACGAGGGTTTGGACGGCATGTCTCAGAAATATGTTGACGATTCTGGCCGGTGAGAGCGGATACACACAATCGGGGGCAGGAACCGGAAACTGCGGAATTCCAGCAAAAGGCAGACACCCTGCGGGTTGAAGTCGCGTTCTTAGGCCCGGAGGTCTGTCAACTAATTATTGAGCGAATATGAGACATGCCGTATCAGCCTTCATAAAACCGGCTCCGTCTGGAGCCGGTTTTTCGTATCCGTTCCGCGGAGGAACGCTACGGGAACGGTCTCCGGTGTATGCTTTCCCCACAGGCTTGCGGGAAGCCGCGTCGGGGGAAGACGCGCCCCGGCGGGCGGAGGTGGGAGCGGTGGGCGGAAGGAAGCGGAAAGGGAGCACGGAGTTATTCACGGTCCGTCCCTGGCGGGAGACGGTGAACGACGACTGTCAGGAAACGCGCGGGGAGGTCCGCCACGTGGTCAGCGGCGAGGCCCGCTATTTTTGCGACTGGACCGTTTTGGAGGATTTCCTGCGGAGCATGCTTTCGCACGGGCGGGGGAGGGCCAAGCCTCCGGGAACGGGCTGGGGGCTTCGGCCGCCCGGCGGGGGTCTTTCCGCGGGAAAGAGGGCCCTGGGGGGCGAAAAAACGGTATTCCCGCAGGAAAACCGTGATTCACCCCCCGGGGGTGAAATAAATTTTTCTTTTCGCTCCCCGGGGAACGCTTGGGGAACGCTTCGTGCTGTATGCTCGGTCTGGACTGTTTTGCCATTTATGTTTTTGAACCTGGCCCCGGTCAGTTGTAAATAGTCTGACAACTTGTAAGCGGATTTACGGGGAGGGGATGGAAAAGCGCATGCAATGGTTATGGCGGCTCCGGCACAGCAAAACGGGGAGGAAAGGGCTGGCCCTGCTGATGGCAATCGCCCTCGTCCTATTCTCCCTGGCTGGGCTCTTCGGGCTGGCCGCCCCGGCGGCGGCGCAAGGATTCACCATCACCCCGCAGCAGGGCCCCTACACCGGCGGCACCCCGGTGACCCTTCAGGGAGATTACTTCACCGGGGCCACGGCGGTGGAATTCGGCGGCACGCCCGCCGCGAGCTTCACGGTGGAGTCGGGGAATGCGTTGACGGCGGTGGCGCCCGCAGGCACGGGAGCCGTATTCGTGACGGTGACCACGCCCCAGGGAACGAGCCTGCCGGATGCCCTGTCCGTATTCACCTACGCCGGGGCGGCGCCCACCGGCGGTGGGGGGGGAGGTGGTGGTGCCGCGGCTCCACCTGTCACCTACAACAGCGGCGGGGCCAGCGTGCAGGTGGGCAGCGCCGGGGGGACCGTGGCCGCGGCCGACGACAGCCTGTCGCTGCAGGTGCCCTCCGGAGCCTTCAGCACTAACGTCCAGGTGGTCGTGAGCCCCCTGAGCGGGACACAGGCCCCGCCGCCGCCCGGCGGCTTCACCGCCGCAGCGGTGTGGAGCGTCGACACCGGCGGGGTGGAGCCGGCAAAGCCGGTGACGGCCAGCTTCAAGTATGATCCGAATGCGCTACAGGGCCGCAACCCGGCCCGATTGGGGGTCTACCACTACGATCCGCAGACCAGCCAGTGGACCTGGGTGGGCGGCGTGGCCAACCCGGCGACGGACACCATCACCGTCACCCTGACCCACTTCAGCACCTACGCGGTGATGGCCAACACCACCGACTTCACCGACATCGCGCAGGCCGAGTGGGCCCGGGGCGCGGTGGACACCCTCCTGGGGGCGGACCTGGTGGCGGGGGTGGCTCCCGGGGTCTTCGATCCCAACCAGCCGATGACGCGGGCCGAGTTCGTCGTTTTCGTGGACAAGGTCGTCGGCGTCCGGCCCGGATCACCCGCGGGGCTGCCTTTCACCGATGTCCCCCCCGCCGCCTGGTATGCGCCCTATGTTGCCGCAGCCTACCGGGCCGGGATCGCGGCGGGGGTTTCCACCGCCGCCTTCGACCCCTCCGGTCCGGTTAGCCGGCAGGAGGCGGCGGTGCTTTTGATCAGGGCCATGGGCTACCGGCATATGGGAAGCCCGGTGGGCACACTGCCGGCGAAACCCCCGACCTTCACCGACCAGGGCGGGATCGCCGCCTGGGCCCGGACCGACGTCGTCCGGGCGACCGAATTCGGCCTGATCCACGGCTATCCCGACCGGAGTTTTCGCCCGACGGCCTCCCTGACCCGGGCGGAAGGGGCCATGCTGGCGGCGGGCCTGCTCCAGGACGTGGAGCTGGCCCGGCACGGGATATTGCCGGAGTGAGCAGCGGATACCAAAGGGGCGAGGGCGGCAGGGGGATTAAGGAAGTGAGGCGGTCGGGCAGGGTGGCGATGCCCCGGGGGGATGATGAACCGGTGGCCTTGCGGACCTCGGAGCAGGCCCCGCGGCGGGGGCGTCCGGGAGCAGGCCGGGGAGGGTTGTTGGAGCAGTCCGCTCGGTGCACTAGTCGGTGGGGCAGTGGACATGAAAGGAAATGACTATCTGTTTAGGTGCGGCCGGGCAAGGTCGTATCGTATAGTGGGTGCGAAGCCCACATGGTAACGCCTAACCAGCGACCAGTAGCGAGTCCTTGGAGTTCGGCCGGCGACAGCACGACTTAAGCGTAGGACGGCGAGGCGGAGCAGCCGTCAAGGCTGAGTAACCTGGGAGTGAAAGTCTCCTGTCACCAATTGGCCGATTCGGGTGACTAGCATATCCGGTGCGTGAGGAGGTAACAAATCACGTTCTGCCCGGATGTAAAAGTCGCGGCGGCCTATCACGGGAATTTGGAAACCCAGCATGGTAGCGTACTGGTGTGCCGGGACAAGCCGGCCATCTTTATGTGCGCCCGGCATGGGCGAGAGCTTGGGGGTGGAAGTCCCCTACGGAGGTTGGCAGTACCAACCGTTAGCCAAAGGCAATGGTGTGCACGGCGACGTCGGGTACCCGCCGAAGGTGGGTGGTGAAGGAAGCCGGAGGCAAAGTTCCGGCCCGACGAACAGGAACCTCATGTCAGGCAGGCGCACTCGGGCGAGTTTGCCTAACAAAACGAGGCATGTCTCAGAAACTTGTTGACAGCGGACATGCCCCCGGTTCGGTTCGCGGCCGCCAGCAAGCCCCGGGAATTCAGAAGATGCTGGCACTCCGGAGTATGAGATAACGACCATCACCCGCCAACTTGTCAACTGATTTTAGAGCGGAAATGAGACATGCCGCCTCCGGGCTTGTCCCGGAGATAATTCACTATGACACCAAACCACCCCAGGCCAGTGGCGGCAAGGCTTTCGGAGCTAACCTTATAGTCATATGAAAGGAAGTGCCAAGGCATGAACCCCAAATTTGGAAGGTGGTTGCGGCGCATCGTTCCCGTTTTGTACGCTTTGTCCCTGGCCGCCCTGCCTCTGGCTGCGGTGGCCGGGGCCGCTGCGGCGGCCCCGTCTTCCGGCTCCGGCGGCGGGCCGATTCCCATCTACAACCCGAAGCTGGAGCACCAGTGGTTCTACGGGCAGCGCCTGGAGGGGACGGGGCTCACTCCCGCCCAGGCCGCCCAGGGCTATGCCCAGGCGGTGGGACAGGCCCAGGGCATGACTCGCGCCGCCCTGAGCCCGCAGGGGCTGGCGCCGGCGGGCATCCCTGCGGCTACCGACACGTGGCGGAACCTCGGACCGGCACCGGTGACCGGGACGCAGGACTGGTCGGGGTCGCAGGCCGCATCCGGGCGCATCTCCAGCATCGCCCTGTCGGGCAGCACCTTGTACGTCGGTACCGCGGGGGGCGGGGTGTGGTCCTCCGCCAACGACGGCGCGAGCTGGACGCCCCTGACCGACGGCCAGCCCAGCCTGGCCATGGGGGCCGTGGCCGTGGATCCCAATAACCCGAGTGTCATCTACGCGGGCACTGGGGAGGCCCACGAGAGCGGGGATTCCTTCTACGGCGAGGGCCTTTTGAAGTCCACCGACGGCGGGACGAGTTGGAGCGTTTACGGGGCGACCTATTTCGCCGGCAGCTACATCGCCGCGGTGGTCGTGAACCCGCTGAATTCCAGCGACGTCTACGTGGCGGGAAACATGGGCCTCTACGAGTCCACCGACGCCGGCAACACTTGGGCTAAGGTTGGGCCCTGGGGCAACTACCAGGTGACCGCATTGGTCATCAACCCGAAGAACGGTGATCTGTACGCGGC
>JAJYZD010000228.1 GCA_021800315.1 Bacillota bacterium
AGATACGGGGATACGGGACTCTTTCTCTGTGTTTGTAACCTCGGAGGATGCAGGTTATGCAAAACCTGATAAACGGATCTTTCTAGAAGCTTGTGCCCAGGCAAACAAAGAACCCTGTGAGTGCATTTATGTCGGTGACTCACTGCACACCGATTACGTTGGAAGTACTTCGGCGGGCATGATAGGGATTTGGCTCAATAGAGGTGGAAGGTCCATAGCACCCGGTGCCCACATTTCAGTGATCGAAAATCTATTCAGGCTACCGCGTCTTCTGGAACAGCTTGGACCGCAATTTTGTTCTTAAGGCCGAAGATGAAAACGGTAATATGTTCACCTCATAGATCAGAAGAAACGGATGGCCGGCTGGACGTATACTCAGTGAAGAGGCGATATGATGGGCATAACTGTGCGGCAAGCTCTTGACGTACCTGCTCTAAGGGAGGCGAAAGTAGTTGCGGGGCATGGAGGATTAGATAATGTCATAAGTTTTGTGAACATTATGGAAGTTCCCGAGGTTACAAAATGGATGAAAGGCGGGGAGCTTTTAGTTACCGCCGGCTTTGCCATCAGTGATAGCAGTGTCGAGCGGAGGCGGCTAATTTATGATTTGGCAACTAAGGGAGTAGCTGCGTTTGGCATTAAGCTGGGGCAGTATTTTCAAAGCATTCCTGATGATATTATCGAGTATGCCAACGAGGTTGGCATGCCGTTGATTGAGTTGCCACATAACGTACCGTACATGGACTTCATGGTCCCAATTTTCGAGATTATGATTGGCGATCAGCTAGCAAGGCTGAAAAAATCTGAAGAGATCCATAACCGGCTTTTGGAAATAGTGTTGAACGGGAATGGGTTGCCTACCGTATGTCAGACCCTTGTTGAGCTGGCCGGCAATCCAGTACTCGTTATTGATGCCCGGGGTAATATGCTCGCCAGTGCTTGGCCTCCTTCAATAGCCGGGCATGAACATCTGGAGGAAAAGGTATTGGGTGGGCTTGAAAAAGAGAAGTGTAATTTGTTTTCGATAAATCCCCTCCGACAGCATCGATTCTCCCTTAAGGGCGAAAATAACGATCAATCTCTGGTTGCCGTACGTATAGACATTAGTGATAGTTTGTATGGTTTGTTGATCATCATCGAGACCAACCGTGTGCTCGACAACCAGGATGTCATGGCGATGGAGAATGCCTCTACTATAATCGCCCTGGAATTCCTTAAGCAAAAAATAGTCCATGAAACAGAAAAGCAAATACGGGTAGAGCTGCTCGAAGACCTAATCAGTGGTAATTTCCGTTTTGAAAAGGATGTGATCCGGCGAGCCGACCTTCTTAACTTCAGCCTGACCAAGGAAACCGTAATATTTGTGGTTAGCATCGATGAGGGCGGTGGAAATAGACGGACCGCTAGCTTGGAGCACCATCTAAAAAATGAATTAACGCAATTTATTCAATACTTCTTTCGGGATTTTTCTTGCGGGGTGCTGTTGCTGGCGAGAGGTGACAATATTATTGGTCTTGTATGCATTTCCTCGTCCGCCGACATGATATCATTACAGGGGAAACTTGTACAGTTAAACGATTTAATCTTAGAAAAATGGCCGGAAGTGAATTTATCAGTAGGTGTTGGTCGAAAAGCAGAAACAATCCGCCTTATCCAAAAATCGTACGAAGAAGCTTTGGATGCGCTGCGTATTGCTGGTTTTATGAAGAAAGATGCAGGTATCACTTTTTTTGATGACCTAGGGGTATATTCCTTCTTGTTTGAGTTGAAGGACTCATTGATTATGGGAGATTTTTTTGAACGCACGATTGGACGGGTGATAACTCACGACCGGCAAAACAGCGGTGAGCTTTTAAAGACGCTGATTTATTACTTTCAAAGCGATTGCAATCTGCGTGTTACTGCCGAACGGTTGTACATTCACAAGAACACGGTACTTTACAGGATACGGAAGATTGAACAGATAACGCAATTGAGTATGACTAATCCTGAGCACAGGTTTAATCTTCAGTTAGGCCTCAAATTGCGGCAAGTCTTGAAGGATAAGGCGAATTGACATATCTGGATAAAAGTGCCCTACCTGGTCTTGTCGTATTGCTCTATATACAAGACTAGATGGTATCCTTAATGTTATCTCTGCCTGTCAGCAAGAGTGCGGAAGTAAAACCGGGCATCCGGGACAGGGTTTATTCCGTTGTTCCCGGCCGGTCAGGGTCGCCTCATTCGCGGTCGCTCCCGTTTTCGGCACGCAGTTCGGCCACCGCCGTCAGCGGCCAGTGGTCCGACCACTGGGTCCGATGCACCCGGCTGGTTTTTATCCGCCAGTGCGGGGAGAAAAAGACCGCCCCGGTGGGCCGCCCGTGCCTAAGCGGTCTCTTGACGGGCTCTTCGCCCATCGCGGCGGCGTTCAGCCAGCCCGGGACCGGGACGGGCGGGGCGGCGTCGACCGTCAGGATCGCGGGTGTGCGCAACCCCCGGCAGATCTGCACGATGCTCCGCCAGGCCCCGGGATAGGCCTTGGCGTTGAGACAGGTCACCCGGGTGCCTTCGAAGTCGACGGTGCACCGCTGCAGGACGCTTTCCGCGGTGCCCGGGCGGTGGAAGGTGTGGTGGATTACGGGATAACGGCTCAAAACGGCCAGCCCGCCGCCCAGGCGTCCGGGCAGGCGGGCAAAAGGGACGAACAAATGGTGCATGGCCAAAGTCTTGGCCAGGACGGCGGCCTGGTCCTCGAAATAGCTGCGGGGCCATAAACGGTCTACTTCCTGCAGACCAACCAGTCCCGCCCGGCTTTCCGCCAACACCAGGGCCGCTCTGACCAGGGAAATGATGCCTTCCCGTGTTTTCCCATGATCTATGTCGAAACTCGTAACCGTCAATTCGCCCATCTGTCCGCCCCCTTGATCTATTTTAAGAGGGTTGGAGGCGAATTGTTACCGCCGGCCCGGCTCCGGTCCGAAAACGGCCGCCGCCAGAGCCCCAAAGCGCGACTGCCTGGCACTTTCCGGCCAAGCCTGGTATAATCACAGTAGGAAGGAGCGAATCCGCCTGGTTGGGGGTGACCCGTACGGGTCCGGAGCGCCGGTCAGGCGGGCGGGTTTTGAGCATAGCCATTCTGGCGATAGAGACTTCCTGTGACGAGACAGCCGTGGCCGTGGTGGAAGACGGGGTCCGGGTGCTGGCCGACTCCGTCCATTCCCAGGTTCCGGACCATCGAAAATATGGCGGCGTGGTGCCGGAAGTGGCCTCCCGGCGGCACCTGGAAACGGTCAACCCGCTGATGGAAGAGGCCCTGGCCCGGGCCGGCCTGGGCTGGCCCCGGGTCGGGGCCGTGGCGGTGACTTACGGGCCGGGGCTGGTCGGGGCCCTCCTGGTCGGGGTGACCGCCGCCAAGGCGCTGGCCTTCGCCCTGGAACGGCCGCTGGTCGGGGTCAACCACCTTGAGGGGCACGTTTACGCCAATTTCCTGGTCCGGCCGGACCTGCGCTTTCCCCTGCTGGCACTGGTGGTATCGGGCGGCCATACCGACCTGGTCCTCATGGCCGGACACGGGCGATTCGCCTTGGTGGGCGGCACCCGGGACGACGCCGCCGGGGAGGCTTTCGACAAGGTGGCCCGTCTTTTGGACCTGGGCTATCCCGGGGGGCCGGCGATCGAAAAAGCCGGGGCGGGGATTGACCCGGGGGCGGTCAGCCTGCCCAGGGCCTACCTGGAGCCGGGCAGCCTGGATTTCAGTTTCAGCGGCCTTAAGACGGCGGCGGCCAGGCTTAAACAACGGGGATTGTCCCCCGGGGTTATCGCGGCCGCCTTTCAAAGAGCGGTGGTGGACGTCCTGGTGGACAAAACCATGACGGCGGCGGGAAGGTACGGGGTGGGCACCGTTCTCCTGGCCGGCGGCGTGGCCGCCAACGGCCTGTTGCGTAGCGGGCTGGCCGACCGCGCGGAAGCCGCCGGCCTCTCCTTTGGCTGCCCGCCCCGCCGCCTTTGCACCGACAACGCGGCCATGATCGGCTGTGCCGCCTACTACCGTTTTCTGCGGGGCGATTTCGCCGGGCTGGATTTGAACGCCGTGCCCGGTCTGGCCCTGGGCGATTAACGACCACCTGTTGCAGGAGAGGATCCGGGCTAAAATTAGCCTTAAGCAGGAAGGCCAAGCCCCCGACTTCAGTCGGGGGTAGTTGAGAATCAGTTCCACTCCGATCCCCCCGTTTTCAAACGGGGGTCGAGGAATGATAAGCCAGGCCGGAATCCTCAGGTCTGGCGATGGGAAAAAGAAAGCCCAAAACGGATGTTCTGTGGACTTCTCCCTGTTGATAATGTGGATAAGCCTGTTAATAACAATTGGAACACGGACCGGGGCTGTGTGTTATCCTGTCGGCCGATAGGAGTTCCTGCCGGATGTCGCCGCAAGTCAAGGGGGTGAACTTATGTCCGTGAACCAGATTTCCATCTTCGTGCCCAACAAGGCCGGCTGGTTGGGCAAGGTGAGCCGGCTTTTGGGGGACCACGGGGTGAATATCAGGGCCCTTTCCATTGCCGACACGACCGATTTCGGCATTCTGCGGCTTATCGTCAGCGACCCCGCAAGGACCGGGAGCGTCCTGCGGGAGGCGGGGCTGACCGCCACCATCACCGAGGTGGTGGCCGTGGCGGTGGAGGACAGACCGGGCGGCCTGGCGACGGCGTTGCGCGCCCTGGAGGACAAGGGCATCGGCATTGAGTATCTTTACGGTTTCGTCGTCCAGAAGGAGGGGGACCAGGCCCTGGTGGTCCTGCGGGTGGAAGACGTGACGGCCGCGGAAGGAGCCCTGGCCGGAGCCGGGGTGCGCGTTCTGGGCGGGGACGAGGTTTACCGCCTCTAACCGGACGGAGAATTGGGTCAAAAGGCCGGAAGAGGCGGAGGAATCGGCATGTGCAAGAGCGAATTAAGAAAAATGGTCCTGGGGGCAAGAGCCGCCCTGGATCCGGCCGCGCGGGACGCCAGGAGCCGTGGGATTGCGTTGCGGCTTTTTGACATGGAGATATGGCGGCGGTCCCGGATCGTCATGGTGTTCCTGGACTTCGGTTCGGAAGTGGCCACCGCTTTCGTGGTGGAAAGAGCCCTGGCGGAAGGCAGGACGGTGGCCGTGCCGAAAACCGAGGTGGCGGAGCGCGGGCTCGTCGTGTCGGTTCTTGCGGATTACCCGGGGGACCTGGCCCCGGGTACATGGGGAATCCCCGAGCCGCGACCCGGTTGCCTGCGACCGCTGCCGCCGGACCAGGTGGACCTGGTGCTGGTGCCGGGGGTGGCCTTCGATCCCGAGGGCAACCGCCTGGGTTACGGGGGCGGTTTCTACGACCGGTTTCTGCCGCTCCTGCGTCCCGGGACGCCCACGGTGGCCCCGGCTTTCGAGCTTCAGGTGGTGGAAAGGGTGGAGACCGGGGTGTACGATATCCCCGTGGACCTGGTGGTTACCGAGGAGCGGGTGATCGACTGCCGGGCGGTTCGCCGGGGCGCCTTGTCTAATTTGGGGGAGGGGGAAAATCATTGAGCTGCGATTGTTGCAAGGGAGACGGCGGTGAGGACCTCAAGGCCGAAGCATTGCGGAAAGTGCTGGCCGAATACCGGGAAAGAAAGGGAGCGCTGATTCCGGTTCTGCAGGAGGCCCAGAACATTTACGGTTACTTGCCGCCGCGGGTCATGCAGGAAATAGCGGGGGAACTGAGGCTACCCTTCGCCAGGGTTTTCGGGGTGGCCACTTTTTATGCCCAGTTTCACTTCAAGCCGCGCGGGCGCAACGTGGTGCGGGTCTGCCAGGGTACGGCCTGCCACGTGCGGGGCGGGGAGAGGATTTACGACGCCGTGCACAAGGAACTGGGCGTCGGCAAGGGCGACAGCACGGATGACGGCCGCTACACCTTCGAGACGGTGGCCTGTCTCGGTTGTTGCGGTTTGGCGCCCGTGGTGATGGTAAACGAAGATACGTACGGCAGGTTGACCCCGGAGGCCGTGGGGAAGATCCTGCCCAAGTACGAGTAGGGGGGGCCGGGCATGAAAACGCTGGATAGCTTGCGGGAGGAATA
>JAJYZD010000229.1 GCA_021800315.1 Bacillota bacterium
GGTACGGAGGCGCGACTCAAGGGACTGGAGTACGGCGCCGACGATTTCCTCAAGAAGCCGGTCAGCGACAAGGAACTGCAGCTCAGGGTGCGCTCGCTCCTGAAGCGGAAGAACATGCACGACCGGCTGCTGGAAAAGTACTGGACCGCCCGTCAGCAGGCCACGCTTGATTCTCTGACCGGACTTGCCAACCACGGTTTTTTCCAGAAACACCTGGCCGCGGAGATGGAAAGGGCCCGCCGCTTCAGGGAGCCGCTGGGCCTGTTGATGATCGACGTGGATTCTTTCAAGCAATACAACGATATGAACGGCCATCCGGCCGGCGACGAGGTGCTGAAAACCATAGCCGTCCTCATCCAGAAGACCGTCCGGACCAGCGATCTGGCCGCCAGGTACGGCGGGGAGGAGTTTGCGGTCGTCCTGCCCCGGACGGACCGGAAGGGTACCCTGGTTACGGCCGGGAAGATTTTAAGGGCGGTGAGCGACCACAGTTTTCGCCACGGGGAGAAGCAGCCGGAGGGCAGGGTGACGGTGAGCATCGGGGCCTCCGCCGCTCCGCCGGAAGGGATCGACCCGCAACGCCTGGTCGCCGCCGCCGACGACGCCCTGTACGTGGCCAAAGGCGCCGGCAAGAACTGCGTAAGGATATCATCCTAGCTTTTCTCTTCGGAGCGAAGATGGGAAGGACCGCCGGGAGGCGGTCTTTTTTTCGGTAATAGCGAGGGCCGAAAGGGGGACGATATAGGTATTATGCGGTGGAGGTAGTCTTTTGGCCAAGGAGAAAAAGTTAAGTCTTATCGGCATTGTCTTTCTGGGGCTGGGGTCGGTTATCGGTTCCGGCTTTTTCCTCGCCTCCGGCATCGTGATCCAGTTCGCCGGTCCGGCGGCGGCCTTGGGCTACCTCCTGGGAGCGCTCCTATTGTACCGGATCATGACCGCCCTGGGCGATCTGGCCCTGGCGTACCCCAAGCGGCGGACTTTTCGCGGCTATTTGCAGGAAACCCTGGGGCCGACGGCCGGGTATCTGACCGGCTGGAACTCCTGGTTATCCAATCTGGTGGGCATGGCCAGCGAAGTGGTGGCCATGGGCATCTTCACCCGCCTGTGGGCGCCCGGCGTGCCCCTGTGGGTCTTCACCACGGGCTACTCCCTCCTGGCCGGGCTGATCAACCTTTTCGGCTTAAACATAGTCGACAGGGCGGAGGAGTTCTTTTCAGGCCTCAAGATCCTGAGCCTGATCGGTTTTACGGGCCTGGCCGCCTACCTTTTGGCCACCGGCCGTCCGGCACCCGGGCCCTTGTTTTCCCCCGCGGCCTTTTTCCCGCACGGCATCGGCGGCCTGGGCCAGGCCATGCTGATCATCACCTTTTCGTTCGGCGTGGGGGCGGTGGGTGTCACGATGGGCCGGACCGAGAATCCCCGCCGGACGGTGCCGCTGACGGTCGACCTGGTTACCCTGGGCCAGGCCGTTCTCTATGTTCTACCTACCCTGGCCCTGCTGAGCCTGGTGCCGTGGCAATCCGTCTCCACCCAGGTCAGCCCGTTCGTGCTGGCCTTGCGCCGGGTGGGCCTGGGCACCGTCGACACCGTCTTCAACGCCGTCATCCTGTCGTCCTCGCTCTCCCTTTTGGTGGGAAGCATGTTCAGCGGCCTGGCCATGATGGTATCCCTGGGCAAGGCCCATGAGGCCCCCGCCTTTTTAGGCGCCCATATCAAGTGGCACAAGCTCCATTTGCCGGCCCTGGCCGTCACGGTGGGCGCCCTGGTGGCGGTCGCCTTCACCGCGTTTTTCCTGCCCTCCACCGCTTACGGTTACGTCACCAGTTCGGCCGGTTTCTTTAGCATGCTCACCTGGCTCAACATCCTGGTGGGTCAGGCCGCCTTACGGGCCAGGAAGGACGAGGGGCGATTGAAGGCACTGATCACAGGCGGCCTGGCGGCCCTGGCCATCGTGGTCATTGCCGCCTTCGCCCTGCGGGCGCCTCGCGAGCGCGTGGCCGTGGCTGTTCCCCTGGCCGTCCTCCTGGTTCTCCTGGTCATCCGCCTGACGGTCATCTACCGCAAGGAAAAACCCCTCATCCGATTGAGGGAGGGGTTTGGACGGATGCTGGCCGGTCTCTTCGCCCGGCGGCGGACGAAGATCTAGTCCGAGTCCCAAAGGCGGGCTACGGCCATCAGGTCTTGAGCACCCCAGCCGCGGGCCCGTGCCATCGTAAACTCGGCCAGTCCGGCCGCGGCCGCCGGGAGGCCCACTGAGAGGCGGTGGGCCTCTTCCAAGGCGAAGCCCATGTCCTTGTATATGTGGTCCAGGCTGAAGGCCACCGGGTATGCGCCTTCTTTCAGCATGGGCAGCTTGGTCTGGATGTAGGGGGAGGAGCCGACCGCGCTCTGCCCGACCAGGTCGAGAAACGAATCCAGGGGTACGCCGGATGCCGTGGCCAGCGCGGCGGATTCGGCCAGGGCGACCGTGGTCAGTCCCAGCAGGGTGTTGACGGCCACCTTGGCCGAGAGCCCGCGGCCGTGGTCACCCATGTAAACAGCCGCCTTGCCCATGGCCAGGAAAAGGGGCAGGACCTCGTCGAACACCTCCCGCCGGCCGCCGACCATGAACACCAGGGTGCCGTCCCGGGCCGGGACGACGCTGCCGGCTACCGGGGCGTCCAGAACGTGAACGCCGTTCTTTTCGGCCTCGGCCGCCAGGCGAAGGGCCAGGGTAGGGCTTACGGTACTGCAGTCCACCAGGGTCGAGCCGGCCGCCAGGCCGCTCAAGAGACCCTGGTCGCCCAACACGGTTTGCTCCACCGCCCGGTTGTCCGACAACATGGTGAACGTTACTGCGGCCGACTCGCCGACCGCCCTGACCGTGGGCGCGAAACGGGCTCCCAGTTCCGAAAGCGGCGAGGGCCGGGCGGTCCGGTTGTAAACCGTCAGTTCGTGTCCCGCCCGGATCAGGTTGGCCGCCATCAGGGTGCCCATGCGGCCCAGGCCGACAAATCCCAGTTGCATATGTTTTTCCTCCTGTTTCTCAGCGGCCGCCCAGGGCCTGGACCATTTGCGCCCTGAGAGCCGTGTTTTGAGCCATGGCTTTGATGAGGCCCTGCATGGCCGGGGACAGGATGTTCAGGACGGCCTGCTGCGCCCGCTACGAACCCATGACCACTACATCTGATATTAACCAAGACCTGGCCGGGCTGTCAACCGGGGAAACCGTTGCCGGACCGATGCGCAATGGCAGGAAATGACGGGGCGCGAAGTCGGAATAAAGCGCGTACAGGCTTTTTCACCCGTAAGCCGGAATGTGCAGCAGTTCGTCCACGGTGACAAACTGGTAACCTTGCGCTTTTAGTTCCTTGATAAGGGCGGGCAGCACTCTGACCGTGACTTCCTGGGTGCCGGGGAAGACGATGGAGTGCATCAGGATGATGGCGCCGGGGCGAACCTGGGCGTCGAGGCCGGCCAGGATCTTGGAAGGCTGCGGTTCCAGCCAGTCGTGGCTGTCCGCGGACCAGCCGATTACCCGGTAGCCGTCCTTTTGTACCAATTCCATGACTTCCGGTGACGCGGAGCCCCAGGGGAGTCTGACCAGGGCGGTCCTATGCCCGGTGAGACGCTCCAGGAGTTCCTGGGTGTCTTTAATCTCCCGCCGGGCCTGGTACGGTGCCAGACGCGCCATGTTGCGATGGGACCAGGTGTGGTTGGCGATCGTGTGGCCCTCGGCGGCGATACGCCGCACGATGGCCGGGTGCACTTGGGCGTGTTTGCCGATGAGGAAGAAGGTGCCCCTGACCGAGTTCTCTTTCAGGATGTTCAGGATCCTGACCGTCGCCTGGTCATCCGGCCCATCGTCGAAGGTGAGGGCCAGCTTTGTGGTCCCGCCGGGGCCGGCGAAGAAATAGGTGCCGGGGTACATGGCGACCAGTTGCTCCCGCGTGTAACGGTAGGTTATGCCGTCGTCAGCCGGCAGATACGCGTGAGCCTTGCCGGCGACCAGCGCCGCGGCCAGGGCGGAGAGAACGAGGAGAACGAGCACGGTCGGCTTGATAGGCCCTCACCCTCCGGTATGGGAATGCCAATAGTCTGTCCGTGCCGGAAGAGTAAGATTTGGCCACGGCAACGGGGAAAATATGGGGAAACCGGAATATGCCCCCGGTGAAGCCCTTAGCCACCCGCGTGGCCAAGGGCTCCCCACTGCCGGACATCAACCTGCTGGTCAACCTGATCAATGCCGTCTCGCTGAAGTATCTCCTGCCCATGGGGACCCGCGACCCGGAGGCGGTTGACGGTACGGCCCTGCGGCCCGCGGTCGCCGGCGATGTCTTCCGGGCTTTCGGCAGCCGGGAGACGGAAATGGTTCCTGCGGTGGAACTGGTATACGCGGTGGGTTCCGGGTGCGGACCAGTTGCCGGAGGTGGCGCCGGAGCGAACTGGGCAAGATGACGGAGACCACAACCAGCGTTTTCGTACCTATCGACGGCTTCACCCCGGTCAACGGGGCCGCGGTGGGCAATGCGCGGGAGGAGCCGGCTTCCCTGCTCTCCACCTGGTTCGGTGCCCGCGTGCAGGCTTTTTTACCCGACCGTACCTCGCCGTCATGCCGGACCTGAACCCAAAAAACCGGCCCGGAACATTCCGGGCCGGGGCGCTAATTCCCGTGGCAGCAGTTGCCCATGTGGTTGCCCATGACCAGCGGGCCGCCCGGCGCCTGGCCGCATTCCATGGCTTCGGCGGTGATGTGGATATAGTCCGCGTGGGTAAGGCCGTCGACCTCCTTTTCGGCGAACCAGACGTCGGCGAAATATGCGGGCTGAAGGACGAAGAACGTCCTGACCACGACCGGATCCATTGAACTCATGATCCAGACCACGTACTTGGCGCAGGTATCCCGGATCATCTTGGGCTGGGGCAGCTTCCTGGCCGCGATCCGCACCCGGCAGGGTTGCCCCGTGAAGATTAAGGCCATGGCGGGATCACTGACCATGGAATGATTGGACCACAGAACCAGTCCGCACCAAGGGGGGTGACCGGGCCCGGGAGACGGTTCGGGCAGTTCCAGCACCTCGCCCGGGTAAATCAGGTTGGGGTCTTTGAGGCCGGGGTTGGTGGCCACTATCTGGTCGACGGTGAAGCCAAACCGCCGGCCTATCTCGTAAATAGTGTCACCTGGTTGAACGACATACTCCATTTGTTTGACCCACCCTCTTTTACCACTGTATTTGATATATATGCCGGGAAAAAGACAATAGTACAGAAAGTCCCCGCCCGGCCCGCCGTACTGTCGTCAACGATGATGATCCGCTTGCTCCGGGAAGAGTTCCGGGGATGTTCCCGGACGTGCCCTTCAGGGCAGGACAGACCGTAGGGACCATGCCGGGCCGGGGAACGCCGGGCGGATCAACGGCGACCGTAACCCAGACCTTGAACGTCCCGCCGGCGGCTCAAAGTTTGTACGGCGGGTGGTTTCGAGGAACAAGCGGTATTCCCGGCCCGACGGGCCGGGTGCGCGGACTTGCCCGAAGGGGTGCGGGCGGCTTGACGCAAGCCGCCCACTGAGCTATAATGACAATGTAAAGTCCGGGGCGTAGCTCAGTTTGGCTAGAGCGCTACCTTGGGGTGGTAGAGGCCGCAGGTTCAAGTCCTGTCGCTCCGACCAGGATAATCATTAGAAGCCTTGATTATCAGGGCTTCTAACTTTTTGATAATAGCCGGAGGGGTCAGACAGGGTTCCGTAAGGAGCCCCTATTTTCCGGGCATTCCCGAACCTCGACACACCAATCGGCACACCAACTGGCACACCAAAATGAAACCCCGGAAGCCACGAATAACAAGGGCTCCGTGGTACATTTGTCTCACAGGCGGACTATTTTCCTTCGTACGTACATTTCAGCCAGCCACCAGGCTGGTTTTGCCGTTTTTTCCACTTGTGGGTACCCGGCACAGGGTCAGGGAGTACCCCCTGCGCGTCCATATGTGATATGTGGTGCCGGCCTGGCGCCGATCCGGCCCGAACTGCAACGGAGCAGCCCCATATCTTGAGACAGGAA
>JAJYZD010000230.1 GCA_021800315.1 Bacillota bacterium
TCCCGGCGGGTCGTGGAGGAAGGGGCTGTGCTCGGCATAGCTTTCGACGGCGACGGGGACCGGGTGGCCTTCGTGGACGAGACCGGACGGCCCCTGGAGAATGACCGGATCCTGGCCTTGTTGGCCCGGCACCAGCTCGGCCGGCAAAGAGGAGTGGTGGTCTACGACTCCAAGTGCTCGCTGGTGGTGGCGGAGGAAGTGGCCCGCCTGGGGGGTACGCCGCTCATGGCCCGCTCGGGTCACGCATTCGTCGGTCGGGCCTTTCGGGAACACGACGCCCTACTGGCCGGCGAACTCTCCGGCCATTTTTTCTGGCGTGACCCGGGGTTCGACGACGGTATCTTCTCGTCCCTGGTGCTGGCCGGACTCCTCCATGAGAGCGGTATTTCCCTTTCCATGCTGGACCGAAGCCTGCCGTGCTACCACACCACCCCGGACATCCGGCTGCCGTTCACCGGGGACGGCCCGGAACTGGTAGAGGACGCGGCCCGCCAACTGGGCGGCCTTTCTCTTTCCCGCCTGGACGGCGTACGGGTGGAACTGGCGGACGCCTGGGGCATGGTCCGTCCCTCGGTCACCGAGCCCCTGGTGACCCTGCGTTTTGAAGGTAAGAGCCGGGAGAGCCTCTCCCGGGTCGTGGCCCTGGTCCTGGGCGCTTTGCCGGATGAGATTGGGAGACCGGCGCGGGAAGCTCTGGCCGCATCAGCCGGCCCTGAGTGAGGTGGGAGTGGTGTCAGCAGCCACCGGCATCCTGTAATGAAATGGGATAATTACTGTTAACTACCATTAGAAGGCGGGGTGGATGGGGTGAACTCGATAAAAGCGGAGCCCGTAAGCGTCCACGAGACCGGAGGCTGTCGAGCACATGAGGAATGTGGCAGTAGGTTAGTCATGTGCATTTTTGTCGTCACCCGTCCAAACGGTAACCGTCTCTTCGCGCTTGTCCCAATCCAAGGCGTCCTTACCGGTGCCAAAAGAAAAGGTCGATACGGGCGCCTTTGATCAATCGCCCGGTATCCTCCGCCCTGTACAGTACCCCCTATTCATAAAGTGGTCTCACCAAACATAGCGCTGCCTGTCCACCCGCAAACCCGGATCCACCCGGGCCCTTCTTCCAGGGCGCCCAATAAACGCTGCCAAGCCGCGTTTCGGGAAGGCCGATTGAAGTCCCCCGAGTACCTCCTCCTGATCCCCATCGTTGCTTAGGACCCCCTCCTTTTTTTGTCCGATTTCTGGGGTCCATTATAGCCTACCCCGAGCTTGTGCCATAGTACCTGGTACTGGGCCGGTTGGTTTCTGGCAACGAGATGACGTGTGATGTACCCGCGCGCCAGCATTTCCTTTACACCTTTGGCGACGGAAGTTGGTGAAAGGCAGGTGGAAGATTGAAGTTCCCAAAGGGCGATGGCACAGGAACCCTCCCCGGATCCGGCGGCATGGGCAAGAATCGCCAGGGTGATTTTCAGTTCGGCCAGACTATTTGCCATTAAAAGGGATTCAAACAGCTTCTTCAAGGGACTTCCCCTTCCCGGTGGTCTGGATGTTAGATCAGGTGTAGCTCCAAGGTTTTGCAGGCGACCTGGAATATCTCCTCCGTCACCACGTGGGCACCATCCAGACAGGCCTGGTTCAGGCACTCCCAACCCGGGCGGTTGATCCGGCGGGGAATGCCGTGGGACCGTCTAAAGATGGCGGTGGAGAGCGCCGGGGGGATGATCTTTTCCGGGTCTTGGGCGCCGGCGGTCCTCAGTTGCCACTCGATGTAACCCGAGGTTTCGTCGGCCGACAGACCTTCGAGGGTGACCCAGACGGCGATACGTTGAACCAGGGGGGTCATGTCGGGAAGCTTAAGATTTGCCGCCAACTGGGGCTGGCCAAAAAGGATCAGGGTTAGGAGGGGCTCGTGTTTTTCCTGGATATTGGAAAGGAGTCGCAGTTCGCTCAATGAAGCCTGCGAGAGCAGGTGGCCTTCGTCCACGACCAAAAGGTTGGGCCGGTTGGATTCCAGGTAAGAATGGGTCAACAGGTTGGTGATTTTCAGGGCATCGGCACCGAACCAGGAAGGGTTCGCGCCCATGGCCGTTGCGATGGCACGGTAAAGTTCGCGCGGCTTGGACTGGGGGGTGGGCAGGCTGATGAGCCGGTAGCGGCTGACGGATACCTGGCTGAGGAAGAGTTCCAAAAGGGTGCTCTTGCCCATGCCAGACTCTCCGATTACCATCCCGATCTCCCGGGTGGCCAGGAGGAGTTGCAGGCGGGCAAGTGGCGGCAGGAATCCAGCGATGTTGCCGGAACTAACTTACCTATGAAAAGACTGGTAATCGTTCTGGCAGCAGCATTGATCCTTGTTCTGGTCATCAAGAATGCCGGAACCTTTCTTGTCGTCAACGAACCGCCCCGTAAGGCCGGTGTTATCATCGTATTGAGTGGTGACAGGGGTAGCCGGCTTCAGTGGGGAATCCGACTGTACCAGCAGGGCTATGCCCCCTGTCTCCTCTACACGAGTTCCTCTACGGGCCTGCCAAAGCTGGTGGCGATGGTGGAGGGGGTTCCCGAACGTGCTTTTATCCTTGATCGGCTGGCGCAGAGCACCTACGAGAATGCGGTTGATTCAAAAGCGTTGATGCAGAAGTACGGGCTTCATTCGGCCGTCGTCGTATCATCGGACTACCAGATGCGGCGGGCGAGTATTATCTTCGCCCACGTCTTTCGGGGGACCGGTACAACGTTCACCTACGTGGCAGTACCGGATCCGGAGTTCCACCCCACACGGTGGTGGACGAGCAGACAGACGATGCTGCACATGGCATGGGAGTATATGGGCATGGCCGCCTTCTACCTGGGGTTGGGGCCGTATATAACGGATGCGTGGGTCAGGCACTCGCCGTTCTGGTATGTGTTCAGGTACATGCACTGAGGGGCATCGGATAGGTGGGAACTGTACGGGGCCAAGGTGGTGCAAGGGGAAGAAAACAACTCCGCCGGGTTCGTGGCACCCCGTTTCCGCGGAACAGCGTGGCGCCGGTCGCCAAAAATATACGCCGGCAACTGGGGCAACCGTGGTATCAGTGGGGTGCTGAGATACGGCGGCCACGTTTGATGCCTTCGGCTATCCATGACCGCATGAGGGTGTGATACGGAATTTCCCTCTCCCTGGCAATAACCTTGGCTTCCACGACCTGGTATTGCTGGCCCTCCTGGACTGCTGATGTCACCGCAGGCGGGCGGGAAAGCACCAATCGGCGGCTAGTGTTGCATTAGCTTAATCTTTTCGCCGGAAGGCCCCCGAAAATAATAAGGGTTGGGGCCGAGCTTCACCGGTTCCGCCATGACGTGACCATTGTCCCCCCTCCCGGCGCCAGCGTGGTGTCCGTGGGGCGCTGATAAGCGGGCAGTGACCGGACAGTTGCCTCTCCAAAACCGATACGGGTGATGGCGACCGACCGCCTCCTGACCGGTGATTCCAGCAGGGTCTCACTTGGCCCGTTCCTTTCCCTTGGAAGAGGATACCAGGGCTGTTGTACCAGTGGCCGCTGGCCACGTAACGGCGCGGTGCGGTGAAAGCGCGGATTGCCACCAAGCAGGTCCAACAGGAGATGGCTTCCGGAAGGTAATTGGTTGGGGACGCCGTCCTGGTCGGGAAAAACAAGGAGGCTTGCGCATTTTGCAACACAAGCCTCCCGACCTCAACCACCCTGCCTTGCACACTTATCATGCCTTTTACGGCAAATCTTATGGTGTGCCCTTCGGTGGTCCTCACCGCTATCTTGCTTCCAACGAGAGAAATTATACGGATCGTTGACGGCGGTGGTTTCGGCTTGAACCGACCAGTCATTTTTACCTGATTTCGACGGTGACCGGCATAATCCAGCAGGATTAAGGGCAGTCCCTGTGTAAGTTATACCAAGGGAGGCCAAGCATGTTCTTTTTCGCACATGTCGGGATAACCACGGTCACGGCCGGGATCATAAACCGTTACTCGATCAACAGAGAGAATGAAAGCCATTCCTGCATATTTACGGCTTATCCAGAGCCGGAAGCGGAAAATGTGAATAATTTAGATTTCCGCCTGATCATTCCGGGCTCGGTGCTACCAGGCATCATAGAAAAGCCCGTCGGGCTTTTCTTTCCCCACCTTGGTATGGGCACCGGCCGGGGCGTGGGCCACACCCTGATCTTTAACCTTCTGTTGGTCGGAATTGGCTGGTATCTTTACCGCCGGGGGAGATCTGGCTTCCTTTAATTGGCACTGGCCTCCAGCGGCCACTTGGTGCTCGACCGGATGTGGCAGATGCCGGCGATACTCTGGCGGCTATTGCTCGGTGTTCATTTCCCGCCCGTAGGCCTACCGGGAGTGGTCCAGTTTCATGTCTGGTGGCGGCAACTGTTTGCCGACCCGTGGGTGTGGGTATCCGAAATCATCGGGGGAGCGATATGGGCTGGGTTTGCCACTTATCTGATCAGGTTAAGGGGTTGGGGACCTGGAACCCGTGGACGATAATTCTCCCAACATGGGGCCTATAGCCAAGTACAGGCATGGTTTCCCGGGGAGTAGCCCAGGGCGTTGCCGGTAAGCTTTCCTCTGTTCGCAAACCAGGTGAAGAAGGGTGGCCTATGCAGAGTCATATGCCCCGGCTGTACGGACTGGAGACGGGCAGGTGAGCCCAATCCATGCATATAAGCGTGGTAATAGAAGGGGGGCTGTGGTTGCGCCTTGCATGTCAGGCCAAACGCAAAATATGACTGATAAAATAGAGAAAATTAGAGTAAGGCTTAGGTTGGATATAAAAGAGAATAAAAGAAAGACAAGATTGTCCCGGTCGTCTGTGGAGAAACGAGTCGGGTATCGGCGTGATGAACAGGTGATATCGCTTCAGTATAACGCTTTTCAGGGAGTTGAGATTGAAGATATAGATAGTTCCGGGGACGTATATCTTGTGGACGACCAACAGACTAAAACGGAAACGGCCTATGCTCCATTGACTATCGTTATGAAAATAACTTCATTGCATGATGCGTTACCGTTTATTATTCGGGATGATTTTCGCAAGATTGAGGTGTTGGAGCCGGCCGATTATTGGGTTAATGGGCGCGAAATTGAAACATTATTCTTTCGTATGTCGGAGGAGTTTGTTAAGCATAGGCAGTACATGGAAGATCAGCTAAAAAAGAAAAGGTAGCACTCCATTGAGGATGTCCGCGCCGCATTCTTCTGACTTTAGTTAGGAGTAAGGACCGGAACCACTTTCACCTATGTCGCGGTGCCGGATCCGGAGTTCCAACCCACACTGCGGGGTGGACGAACAGACAGACGATGCTGCACATGGCATCGTTCCGTCACCAATGGTGATTCCCTGTGCCGGTGGTCTGACACGTTCCCTGGCCGGTGACTCTGGCACGGCTTCCTGTTCTCCGGGGAACCGGAGTGGAACCCCTGGCCGCCCATAACGGTGCCTGCGGATTGCCGTGGGCCTTCTTTTTCGTCGCGGCGGAAGCGCTGATTGCCTTCATGCGGCAATGTCCGCCGGAAGGCGTGAAACCATCGCCATTGGCAAGATGCCGGGATGCTCTACAGCCCGGCTCCCCCAGCAGATGTGCGGAAAGGTCTGTTTTAGTCTACGGAAGAATCGTGCTGAGAATGGAGCATGGCATCGCTTAAAATGCGGTCGGCCTCTTCCAGCGAATTGGCGATCAACAACTCCGCATACACCCGCTCGGCAACCGCCGGATCGGTTAATCGCCCTATCATGGTCTGCAAGGTTGCAGATTCCTGGTCGAACCTAGTGTCAAAAACTGGACGATGTGCTTTATCGTTGCTGCCAACCGGCCTTCCGGCCGGCCCGGCCTTGGCCCCGGCCAACATGGATACTTCGTCCCGCAGGTACTTCTGCCGCATTTCGTAGCGCCTGCGTTCCTCCTTATCCTTCCAGAACATTTCCTCTATGGTTAACGCCTTCCTGATTCCCGGGTTCCGCTCGGCTATGGCGT
>JAJYZD010000231.1 GCA_021800315.1 Bacillota bacterium
CTGGGCATCAGCTACGACTGGGGGCGGGAGATCGCCACCTGCCACCCCGGGTACTACCGCTGGACGCAGTGGCTGTTCCTCCGGCTTTTCCAACGGGACCTCGCTTACAAGAAGAAGGCTCTGGTGAACTGGTGCCCGTCTTGCGCCACCGTGCTGGCCAACGAGCAGGTGGTGGGGGAGGGAGTCTGCGAACGCTGCAAGACGCCGGTAGGCAAGCGCGAACTCTCCCAGTGGTTTTTCCGGATCACCGGCTACGCGGAGCGGCTCCTGCGCGACTTGAACCTTCTGGCGGGATGGCCGGAAAAGGTCCGCGTCATGCAGGAGAACTGGATCGGTAAAAGCACCGGGGCGGAAATCGATTTCCCCCTGCCCGGCCGCCCGGAAAAGATCACCGTGTTCACCACCCGCCCGGATACCCTCTTCGGCGTAACCTACATGGTGCTGGCGCCGGAACACCCGATGGTGGAGAAGTTGGCGGCGGGGACCGGGAATGAGGCGGCGGTGAGGGAGTTCGCCGCCCGGGCCCGGGCCATGAGCGAAATATCCCGCACGGCCCAGGACGGGGAGAAGGTGGGCATGGACCTGGGCGTCAACTGCCGAAATCCCCTGACCGGGGAAGAGGTGCCCATTCTCATCGCCAACTACGTTCTCCTGGAATACGGGACCGGGGCGGTCATGGGCGTGCCGGCCCACGACCAGCGGGACTTCCTGTTCGCCCGGAAAAGCGGCTACCCGGTAAGGGTGGTGGTCGAGCCCCGCGGGACCAGGTTGGACCCGGACACGATGACGGAGGCTTACGAAGGAGACGGCGTGCTGGTGAACTCCGGTCCCTTCGACGGGTTGGCCAACAGCGAGGGCAAGCGGGCCGTCACCGGGCGCCTGGCCGCAATTGACGCCGGCCGGGAGAAGGTAAACTACCGGCTGCGCGACTGGCTTATTTCCCGTCAGCGCTACTGGGGCGCCCCCATTCCGGTCGTTTATTGCGAAACCTGCGGCACGGTGCCGGTTCCCGAAGAGGAACTGCCGGTGCTCCTGCCCATGGATGTCGCTTTCAAACCAACCGGGCAGTCGCCGCTGCAGAGCTGCCCGGAGTTCCTGCACACGACCTGTCCCGGGTGCGGCGGACCGGCGGTGCGCGAGACCGACACCATGGACACCTTCGTGTGCTCTTCCTGGTATTACTACCGCTACACCAGCCCCCGGCTCGATACCGAAGCCTGGAGCCGGGCGGCGGTGGACCGCTGGCTGCCGGTTGACCAGTACGTGGGCGGGGTGGAACACGCCATCCTGCACCTGCTCTACTCCCGCTTCTTTACCAAGGTACTGTACGACGGCGGCCTGGTCCCGAACCAGGAGCCGTTCACCAACCTTTTGACCCAGGGCATGGTCCTGAAGGACGGGAGCAAGATGTCCAAGTCGAAGGGGAACGTCGTCAGCCCGGAGGACATCGTGGACCGCTTCGGCGCGGATACGGCCCGCCTTTTCATCCTCTTCGCCGCCCCGCCGGAACGCGACCTGGAGTGGAGCGACCAGGGGGTGGAGGGCTGTTACCGCTTCCTCAACCGGGTCTACCGGCTGGTTGACCCGCTGGCCGGCTCCCTGGCGAAGTGGAACGGATCGGCCCCGGAACCCGCCGCCCTGGTCGGTGCCCACCGGGAGATCAAGCGCCTGATCCACCAGACGGTCAAAAAGGTAACGGAAGACGTGGAGAAGCGCTTCAACTTCAACACCGCCGTCAGCGCCGTCATGGAACTGGTCAACGCCTTGTACCAGTACCGCGACCGGGTGCCCGAGCCGGACCGCCGCTGGGACCTTTTGGCCGAGGCGGTGGAAACCCTGCTCCGGCTCCTGGCCCCCTTCGCCCCGCATCTGACCGAGGAACTGTGGAGCACTTGCGGCCACGCCGGCAGCGTCCACGCCGCGGCCTGGCCCCGCTGGGACGAAGAGGCCCTCCAAGAGGACGAGATCACCGTGGTCGTCCAGGTAAACGGCAAGATCAGGGACCGGGTCCAGGTGGCAGCGGGCCTGGACAAGGCCGGCCTGCAGGAGCGGGTCATGGGCCTGCCCCAGGTCAGGGAACTGTTGTACGGGAAGCAGGTGGTCAAGGTGATTCCGGTGCCGGGCAGCCTGGTGAATATAGTGGTGAAATAGGAAGCAAATATTGGGAAAAGGAAGGGGAGCCCCAACCGGGGCTCCTTTGTCATTGTGCGGCTATGTGTTTTCCAGGTCCAGGGCGAAAGACAGGGCTTGGGTGGCTTCGTCCATTCTTTCGGGGGACAGGGTGGCTGTCAGGTCACCAAGCCTGGCCTTGGAAATTGTCTGAAGGTGGTCGAAGTTGACCGAGCAAGGATAGGCCATTCCATCCCCGGCATGGAGAATGATCTCAGATGGTATGTTTCTGATAGTGGAAGTTATTGGTGCCACGGTTGGTTCGGTAAGGAAATCGACTGCCGGGTTGCGGGTCAGTAGCAGCACAGGCCGTCTCTTGTCGGGCGGCTTAAAGGAATACCATCTGATTTCCCCACGATTCATAGGTTCTCCCATACCTGCTCATTTTCCCAGACGTCGAACTCGCCGGGCTTTACAGGCTTTTCGGTATAACCTTTCCTGTGCTTGTGTTCAAGCACCCTGGTTTGCTGTTGTTTTAATGCGGCGCACAACGCATTCAGTATAAATGCAGCCCGGCTGATGCCAAGCCGTCATACTGTATCATCAACTTCCAACAACAAAGATTCGTCAATGGTCATTTGAATAGTGGGCATTAACGGGATACCCCCTTTATTGACAGTTTCTGATAATATTGTAATGCCGGATTGAGCCGCTGTCAATAAACAAAGAGCCGGGCGCGCGCCTCGTTCACGGAACCGGTGACCGGCCGGGGGGCCCTTTGCTTTCCGGAACTGTGGCAGGGCCGCGACCACCTGCCATGCCAACCCCGGTTCGTGCGGCTACCCGTTGACAGATGGATCCCTGATCATGCCGGCCATCAGTTCCTTGCGGTTGGGGACCCCGGCTTTGCGCAGGATGTTGCGGACGTGGAACCGGACTGTATTGGGAGAGACAAAGAGCTGTTCGGCGATTACGAGGTCGCTTTGTCCTTTGATCAGCAGGGGAAGTATCCTGCTTTCGGCCGGAGTCAGTTGCGCCAGGTAAGGGACGGAAGGCGGGGACTGTACCGGCGGAGGTTGGTTAGTCTCCGGCCGCGCATCCTCCGGACGGGGCCCGGATGGTTGCCGGTGGAAGGCCGGGGTGTTCGGTCCCACGAAAGGAATGGTCAACAGGACAATGATTAGGGCAATTACTTGCATGACGGGCTCTTGCAGGGGATTTTTCAGCAGGCCGGAGTTCAGCAGCTGGCCGGTGCCCGCGATGACCAGCACATTCAGACCCAATCCTATGCCGAAGGTTCGCCGCACCCCGTATTTCCGGGCCAGGGTCCAGAGGGACAGCCAGAAGAACGCGTCGACTCCGCCCAGCCCGTAATAGATGATCAGGTAGGAATAGAAGATTACCTGGGGGCTGTTCCCGACCAGGGAGAAGAAAACCCACCCCAGTCCCAGCGTGCTCAGGATCATTACGCTCAACTGGGGCAAACTTCGCCGCTGGCCGTAGAAGGCGACCAGCCCCGCCCCAACCAGGTAGAGGAGGGTTCCCCAAACGTCGGCATCGGGCCAGCGGGCGTGGGCGGCCGGGGAGACCAGGCGGAACATCAAGCCGGCGATCACGTATCCCGTGAAGCCAAAGGCGCCGAGGGCGGCGATCGCCCTGGGATCCCGCTCCCCGTCGACTTGCGGGCCGGCGGGTTCCCCTGCTCCACCCTCGACCCGCATGGCCCGGGACAGAAAGGAAGTACCCACGAAAAGCAGCAAGCCCGCCGCCATGGTCATAAAGGCCAACCAATCCGGATGCCTGGCGGCCGCTTTGGAGACGAGCAACGTAAAGCCATCCGCGCCGATCATAAGGGTAAGCAGGGAAACGGCGGGCCGGGATTGCCTGGCGAACCACGGGGACCACGCCATCACCAGGTAGGCCGCGGCCAGGCCTACGGTTACGAACAGCAGAAAGACCAGCCAGAAAGGCAATGGCAGCAAGACTATTACGGCGGTGAGAACCAGGATCGACAATCCGGCGGCAAACACCTGGGAAAAGCCCCAGATACGCCGCCAGGCCGGATGAGAAAACACGAGGTACCCGGCGCCGTGAGCGAAACCAAAAACATATGTCCAAAGAAAACCCGGGTAACCGTGCGCTGCCTGACCCAGGGGTCCGAACCACGGAAAGGCGAAGATCCAGGAAAATACTCCCGCCATTACCAGCCCGGCAGTCAATGCCTCACCCAACTCTATCTCCATCCCCGGAAATCTACCTGTTTCGATGGACATCCACCAATTTGTTCGACAATTGTTCACAATATCCTCCCGGGGCGCCTGGTTGCCTGGGTTTCGTCGAAGAGATCCTTTCGGGCGTCCGGCGGGCGTTTCTACCCGGTTGCCGCCCTTCCCGGCCGGAAGTTTTTTTGTTCACAAAGCCCCCCGGAGCCCGGGACGACTGCCGTCCTATCCTCATTAACAGGGAGGCGTGGCCACGATTCTATTAAAAATGGTAGTTACGAAGCCCGCCGCGGCACCGGTATAATCACTGACGGGATGCCGTGCCCGGACCACTGAGTTGCTGTCTTCCGCGCAATTAGAGGTGGCCGTTTGCGCATTCCAGAGTGAGATAGCCGGGGACCTCGATTGTCCGGCAATAGTTCCTCCTTTGAACACAAGAGTGACATCTTTGCGTCTTAGTTACCGGTAAGTTATTCATAAAAAGATCGATTAGGGAGGAATGGGAAAGAACAGCTCAACCTGGGTCAGTCCGTTGTTAATAATTACTTAGGGAGGGATTCCATTGGTGGTTTTCGGCATAATCGTTTTACTGGTCGCCACGGTAGTGGCGATGCGTTTGCGCTCACCAATGAGATGGTTTTGGGTGTCATTTGTTGGGATAATAGGGCTTGTCGCTGTCATAGTGGGAATTTTTCATATACCGCTTCAGTAATTATCGCAGATAGTGTTCCAAGCAACTCACGGTCCATGCGTGGAGAGCCGTTTACCGTGGGGATAGGAACAGACAACGCGGTTACGCACACGCTGGGACTCCGGGGAAATCCTCCCGGAAGGCCGGGGCTTCCGGTGAAGATGCTCCGGCGCGCGAGACCGGTTTCTTCCCTCTCCCAGGACCATGGGGTGGAAAACGTCTCAGAGTCCGGTGGCTGGCTCCCTATCTTGATTTTCCAACCGCCGGGTCTAATACCTCCGTCTTTCAGGCGAACAGCTTTAGCATTTGGTTCCTCGACCCCGACCCACCCTGCGGGCGGGTACCCCCCTTTAGCCGACTTTCAGTCGGCGGCTAACCTAAAGGCTAGGAGATTTCGGGTCAATCAGTCGAAACTTGGGATAGGACCGATGCGTTTGCGCTCACCGATGAGATGGTTTTGGGTGTCGTTTGTTGGGGTAATAGGGCTTGTCGCTGTTCTTGTGGGAATCTTCGGTCATGCTTAAGATAGCTGAAAATCAGTGGGGTTAAATGTTCATCAGCGTCTCCGGTACACGATAGGAAAGTGTAGGCGAATCATGGGTGCTAATGAAATAGAGGAAAAATGTCGAAAAGAAAATGGGAAAAGGGTAGGGTGGAATAAGTTGATGGGTTGTTTTACTAATTTATCCAAAACAGCTGGTTTCTTTACGCGTCTTCCCCGCGGATCTGGCGGTCGGTATGCTCCTGTGGGAAGCAGCCGGTCCCATCCCCTGCGTCCGCCCCTGAATGGCGGGGATTGACAAAGACCATCTTGACGGTTATGCTCCGGACATTCCAATGACAACCGCTATTTCTATATTTATCCCGCGGAGGGCCACCGCGGGAACTACGGGTAGCACGGGTGGAACCGGGAGTACCGGTTCATCCAACCCGGTACACGAATGGTCCAAGGAAGAGGCATGGGA
>JAJYZD010000232.1 GCA_021800315.1 Bacillota bacterium
AATGGCTGGCAGTACGAGCGGGAACAATTGCCGGCTGGCGCCGGTGCCGCGCTTCCTCCCCATGTCTAAAGCCAGGGGCATCCGCGCGGCAGTTTCGGTGATTACCCTTGATTTAAAGGTATCACCCGATTACCTGCTATCCTGGAATTATAAACATATAGTGAACGCCGAAGCAAAACCAATAATTCGCAGAACTTGCCTGGAGGATGGCTATACGTATCCTGAAATATGCACGCCTCAAGAACTAATGGGGGAGGTTTAAAAATGGATGATGAAATCATTAGGGAATTGTGGCAAATTAAGGAGAGTATTGCCAAGGAACATGATTACAATGTGGAGGCACTTGTCACTCATTTAAGGGCAATGAGGGTTGGGCGAGATCTGAAGCTAGTTGACCTCCGCTCTAACAAAAGGGCCATCAAACGAGACATTCAGGCTGATTGTCAATAGTCATAGACCCCACGCCTAAAGGCGGGGGCTTGCGGAGGAAACTCCAAGGGTCTGCGTCTTAAGGCGAGAAAGCGGTATAAGTTGCTCGAAAGGGCACAACTATGTCGCGCTATGACCCGCCTGGCGGCCGGGATCTTCGATCGAGCGGCTACGTTATTCTGGTCATGACACCTTGGGATGCTTCTCCATTCCCATGCTCTGTCGCCGATGGTTGAACAGCGAGCGTGGGTAGTTGCAACAAGACACGCAGCCTTCACGTAGCAATGGATGGAACTTATGCGAGCAGTGCTGTCAGCGCAAAAAGCCAGGATAACTTTGGTTAGGAGAGATGAAGCGATTCACGTCACCGGCCCCGTAAGGGTGGTCTCCGAAAGGGGATGAACTCATGGTTTATGTATTGGACGCGCACAAGTACGTATTCCGGTAAAAGTAGCCATGGATTCCGGTCCAAAGTAGTCAGGGGTTCCGATCCAAAGCAGTCGGTGGTTCCGGAGAAAAGGAGCCATAGGCTCCGGTCGATAGTAGTCGTCAATTCCGATCTTAAGAAGTCACTGGTCCGATTACCCACGGCGTTGGCTCTTTCTATATATCACACTGGAAGCTAGCGGTAATATCTAAAGACAGATCTGTTTAGTGTCATCGTCAGTCCGTCGTTCTGTCACTTTAGAAAATGAACTTCAAAAAGTGAAGTTCATTTTCTAAAGTTGGGTTTCTCTGTTCAAACTATCGGACTATCCTTTGGTTCGAGCTGAGCCGCCGAGGCTTCCGCCTGTGCCGCCTCGATCTGAGCCCAGGCCTCTGCTTTTGCCGCCTTGACTTGCTCCCTGGCTTCGGCGACGGACCGGTCTGCATGATCCCTTGTTTGTGCCACTGCCGACCTTGCGACCAGGAGTTCGTCATTGAGATCCCTGATCCGGGCCGTGGCGGCTTCCTCCCGGTCCCGGGCGCTTTTGGCCAAGCCGAGAGAAATCTCTTGGATCCTGACAAGATGATGGTTCAGGTCCTGATGTTCCTTGACATCTCCCGCCGCCTCCCGCGCATGGGCTGCCTCGTACGTGTTAATCAGGCGGCCAACAAAGTCTTTGGCCGCCATGTCGCGCCTACCTCATCAATTAGTTCCTGCAACCGGTTCCGGACTTCAGTGTATACATTGCCCCCTGGCGGCTGGTGTTTACACATGTAATCATGTAAACGATGTAAACATTGGTTGATCACAAGCGGGGGGCCTTGGAGGCCCCCCTGGCCATGCTCAAGGAACAAGAAGACCTGAATGCCAAGGGGGTACGGTGACCCCGCTTAATTTCCGCGTGACTCCGGAAGACCTGCGCCAAGCTGGCTGGTCCGAAGAGTGCGGGCAGGCATACGACCTGGTACGGCGTCGGGCCCTGGCGGCCCTGCTCGGCTTGTCCCCCGTCCTGGCTTTGACCACCTCGGCAACGGCCCGCCCGTAGGCCCGAAGCGCGCCGTCCAGGGTACAACCCCCGCAACCGACACCTCCACCCTGGTCGCCGGGAGGATACCCGACCGGTTCCGGGGCCGGGCCGTGGCCTTCGCCAACATCGGCTGGCCTTGCGGCACCCTTTTGGCGGCTGTTTTCGCTTACTTCGTCAACCCGGCGCTGGGTTGGCGGGCCACGTTCGCCCTGGCGGCCTTCCCGGCCCTCCTGGTGCTGTGGATCCGCGCCTGCGTACCGGAATCGGACCTATGGAAAAACGGGCGCCGTGGAGTGCGAACTCAAAAAGAATCCTCCCACGCTCCCGGCCATCGCCGGGCCTGTGCTGCTTCACCGTGGGCGAGGCGGTCATGATGGCCATCTTCCTGCTTATCGCCACCAACTCGTCCTTCATGTACCCGGTGGCCCTCCGGCCCGGTTTCTTCACCGGCTACCGGGCCGCCTACGGTTCGATCGTCATCGGGAACTTCCCCACCCGCATCCGCAGCACCGCCGCCGGGGTCACCTGCAACCTGGCCAGAGCCGTAAGCTTCGTGGGGCCGGTCCTGATCACCACGGTGGCCGCCAACTGGACCACCGCCCTGGCCATGCCGGCCGTGGCGGCTCTCCTGGCCGGCATCCTGGTCTGGACCCTGCCGGAAACCAGGGGCAGGAACCTGGCCGTACCGTCTGAGCAATAAGTGGGGAGAAGGTCCCGGGTTGCGCGCCCGGGGCCTTCTCCCGATGCGGCTTACAGCGCGAATGGTGCCGGTATCTGGATTAGAGGAAGCCGCCCCTTGGTCCCTTAAGTCTGAAGATCTCTTTCGCCGGCGGAAACCCGGTTTGCGGGACCGGAAGGCTGCCGGGGGAACAAACGGGAAAAATCCCGTTGACAAGGTAATACTCCGGCAATATAATTGTCATGACAACTATACGGCCGGGTCGTTTAAGGTGGAGGTGAAGGAAGTTTTCCGGTAAATTTGTGCTGACCGAGAGCCTCGGTTTCATCCTCAACATGGCGGCCCGCCAGATTAGCTGGAGGCTCGAAAAAAACTTTCCCGTTCCCCTGACCGCCCCCCAGTGGGGGGTGCTGGCAATCCTGTTCAATTACGAGAGGCCGCTGACCATCGGGGAAATTGCCCGGTTTACCAGTCAGGACGCTCCCACCACGGCCAGGATCACCACCAGACTGGAGCGGGACGGCTATGTGACCAGGGGGAAAGATCCGCGCGACCTCAGAATGACCAAAGTAGCCTTGACACCGAAATCGTCGGCCCTGCAAACGCATCTCCAGGCCGCCGCCTTGAAGACCCTGGCCCAGGCTACGTCCGGCCTGACAGAAACGGAGGTGAATGAATTGAAACGTATGCTGCTGCATATACAAGACAAACTACGACGACAGCCCCTTCCCGCCCGTACCGAAAATCCCGAATGAGGAAGTGTCAGCGTAATGGAAAGTAAAATGGCTGATGTTATACGGTTCAAGTACGGCCCGGTAGCCATCCTTCCGATGGAGGAAAAACCGGAAGGCGCCCTGCAGTTCAAGGAAGGCCGCTTTGGGTGCGTGACGGCGGCGTTTATGGCCGCCGCCAAAAGAAGACGTCCGGCCGTTTTCGACCGCCGGACTTTCGGCTGTCCCGGCGGCGGTGTCGGCCTGGGATTTGGCGACCAGTACGTTGGTTTCCCCGGCGGCATCGAATGCTACATTTCCGTCGGCAATCCGGAATTCGCGCGTTCTCCGGAGGCCCAAAACATACGGTTTCCCACTCCCCTGGATGAGGGCGAAGGCTACTTCCGGTCTTCGGAGACAGCCAGGAATTTCGTCGACTCCCTGCCGATGACCGACATTCCGGCGCAATATGTCGGGTTTATGCCGCTGGAACTGCTGACTCCGGCCGAATCTCCCGCCGTCATCGTTTTCCTGGCCAATACCGATCAACTCGCCGCCCTTTCCTGTCTCGCCCACTATGATCGAGGCGGTGACACGGCCGTTATATCCCCCTTCGCCGCCGGTTGCCAATCCCTGTTCCTTTTGCCCTATGCCGAAGCCGAAAAGGATCCACCCCGGGCCGTCATCGGTCTGACCGACATCTCGGCCCGCAAGCACGTGGATCGGGATCTGCTGTCTTTCGCCGTGCCGTACAGGATGTTCCGGGACATGGAAGCAAGTGTGGAGGGGAGCTTCCTGGCAAGAGATTTTTGGCTCAGGATCCGGGAACGAAACAAAGAATAGACCCGCGGCGCCGATGTTCCGGTCCATGGAGCACACTACGGTTGCCCCGGCTTACACCGGCGATGCCGTCGCAAGGCGTCCCGCGGACCCGTTTTCGCCCCCCGGTCCCAACATAAGCGGCGAGGAGTTGGTCGTAAATGGACACCCGGGCTTTGCGCGCACCCATGGAATTTCTCCTGGTCGGAGCGGCGGTGGAGAGCGGCCTGATGGAAGCGTGGCGGGAAGGAACCGGAAGCGCCACCGGACCGGCCGCCTCCCTGGGCCTGGACCGGCGGGCCGTCTGGACGGTGGCCGAGGCCCTTACCACCCTGGGCTACCTGGAGCGGGAGGGGGAAGAAGGCTACCGGCTTTCCGCCGCCGCCCGGGAAGTGTTCTACCGCCCGGAAAGCGACCGTTACGAAGGACTGGCCTTCATGCACCAGTACGAGATATGTAAAGGCTGGGTCCAACTGCCGGCGGTGCTGCGTTCCGGCCGGCCGGCGCCCAGGGAACGCAATGCCGCCACCAACAGCTACTTCATGCAGGCCATGACCCGGAGCAGCAAGGGGAAAACCGGGGAAATAGCCGGGCACTGCCTGGCCGGCCTGAAACCGGGGGCCCGGGTACTGGACGTAGGCGGAGGACCGCTCAATTTCGCCCGCGCTTTTGCCGCCCTGGGCGCCGCCGTAGTGGTGCTGGACCTGCCCGGCATTGTGGCGGTCATGAGCCCTGCCTTAGCCCCGGAAGAGAATATCCGCATGAAGGCGGGGGACTTCACGGAAGGCCTGCCGCCCGGGCCCTTCGACCTGGTCTTCCTGAGCAGCGTGACCCATATCTACGGGGAAGCCGAAAACCGGCTCCTGTTCCGGCGCGCAGCCGGGGTGCTGGCGCCGGGCGGCCGGATAGCCGTAGCCGACTTCGTACGGGGCGCCAACCCTTACGCCGCCCTGTTCGCGGTCAATATGCTGGTCAACACCGGGACCGGCGGCACCTGGACCCGGGCGGAATATGCCGCCTGGCTGGCCGGGGCCGGCTTTGTGGACACCGCGATGGCCGACGTGAACGGACGCCAGTTGATCACCGCGGTCCGGGCCTGAGGATCGATCCGTCGTTCCGGCGTTAAGGAAACCCGCGGCCTGGAGGCCGGCACCCGCCGGAATTCCCTTCCCTGCCGCGGGCCCGCCGACGGTGGGTAAGATTTTGACACCGGCGCCTGCCGTTGGATGTGAACAACGGGACAACCCTCCCACGACCCCCCCGCCCGCTTGCCACAGTGAACTCCGCCTTTGTATAATGAACTGGAAGCGCCGCTCCTCCCACGGGTGCGGGAGCGGCAGTCCGAAGCTTCGCCGCGGGGATCTCCATGCGGATCATGGCCCGACGGCAATCAGTCCGGGGGAAGGAACGACCGCCTCCGGAAGAGCGGGCAACCGGTCCCCGGTGCCGCCGGTTTTAGCCGTTAATCCGCGGTAAAGCGCCATGACGGGAGGAACTTGATCATTCAACAAACCGCAAAGGATCAATTCGATAAACTGGGCTTCGAAGTATCACGCCGGCGAACCTTGGCCATTATTTCCCACCCTGACGCCGGTAAGACCACTTTGACGGAGAAGCTGCTGCTCTATGCCGGCGCCGTCGACCTGGCCGGAGCCGTCCGGGCCCGCAAAAACCAGCGCCACGCCACTTCCGACTGGATGGAAATGGAGCAGCAGCGTGGTATCTCCATAACCACCGCCGCCCTTCAGTTCGACTGCCGGGGATACAGGATAAACCTTCTGGACACCCCCGGACACCAGGATTTCAGCGAAGATACCTACAGAACGCTCATGGTAACGGACAGTG
>JAJYZD010000015.1 GCA_021800315.1 Bacillota bacterium
AAGCTGTAAAGGCAGTTAAACTCAGGAAAAGCCTCCTTCAGTTCGACTAGTTGAGCGTTCTGGTAATTGTAACCTATGCCCGGCCTTGTCCCGTGGTATCCGAGCCACCAGCCCCGTCGCTGCTCCATGGCTATATCGTAGAGGATGGTGGCTACACGGCTCATCTCCCAGAACCAGGACGCTTGTCCTTCCGTGGTGTCGAGAAGTACCTGCTCAGTCATCAGCACCGGCATCACCTCCGACGTCTGAATGTATTGCCTTGGTGAACATCATCCTCCCCATGATGTCATGGAAATTCCGGCTTGACAAGAAAAGATTTTCGACACCCTTCGACAGGAGCGAGGGGGTCCGTGTATCCCCCCAATAAATTGGGAGGGATTACAGCCCCCCTCGCGCTCCCCCATTTTCCTAACCCGGACAAGCCGGAACCAAAAAGGATTTTGAACTTGTCCGTAGAACTAACAGTTATTGCGGCAAATTGCCTGTACGGGGCATCGCCCCGATCTTCATCACCCCACCGCGGGTTAAGCGCTGACTACATAGAGAGCGCATTAAAGTTACAGATCAGCTTTAAAAAGGGTGGTTTGGTTCACTGTATCCTAAATGTCACTTTTTGCCATTTTTCGAAGATCCCAGCCGGTACGTGGACTCAAATTTATGGCTAGGTACGGGCTGAGTTCGCACGGTGCCCCAGCCTGCGTCATTTCCCAGGCACGGGTTAGAGTAGGAGAAATGCTGTCAGCGCAAAACCCGGTGTAACATTGGGGAAGTGGACCAACCGCCGCAAGGCGGCTTACCGAAACCGAGCGGGAAAGCCCACGGGTTTACCCGGCTTCAGCCGTGGGACGATGTCAGAATGTTAGGTATAGTTGTTCGAGAAGGTGTTTTTGGTGATAGTCGATTCGCAAGAGCTCAAGAACAGCCTGGAGAAATATTTGCGGCTATCCGCATCAAAAGAAATTATTATTACCAGTAACGGCAGGAAAGTGGCCAGACTTTCCGGGTATGAAGATGTGGAGATGGCTGATGATGATGCCGGGTACATACAGGAGGAGGCGCCCGTATACAGGGTTGCGCCACGAAGGACTTCGTACGAAGAATTTCTCGATTTGGTCGAAAGCAGTGAGGAACGTTACGAATATATCGATGGTGAGATTTATCTCCTGGCTTCGCCGAAGACGTCCCATCAAAATACACTGGGTGAGATTTTCTTCATTTTTCGCGGCTGGTTTGAGGGGAAAAAGTGCCATCCAATGCTGGCACCGTATGATATTACCCTGAAACGGAGTGTCGATGATATCAATGTGGTTCAACCGGACTTGATGGTCGTCTGCGACCTCGAAGAGAAAGTGAACGACAAAGATTACTATATGGGCGTGCCCGTACTCGTGGTAGAAATTACCTCCGAAAGCAGTCGCAGCAAAGACTTTGTTAAGAAACTTGATCTATATATGTCTACCGGAATAAGGGAATATTGGATTGTCAATCCGTTAAACCGGGAAGTTTGCGTCTATCTGTTTGAGCAGAATGAAATCAGTAAAAACATCACCTATAAACATCATGATACTGCTGCTTCCTTCCATTTCGTTGGTTTGGAAGTAGGCTTGGATACGATTTTCGAGATAGCCGCCGACGGGAGCAGGGGAGAGATGCCGACGACTGGCTGAACCTGGCCAAGGAGGCAGTCCGCCAGGGTGAGTTCAATTGGGAGAGACCGGCGGGGTTTGCTTTCCAGCGCCCGGGAAATGGCCGAAAACAAGGACTGGACCGGGGCGGGCACCGTATGTCAGGCGATGCTGACCGCCTTGGCTGATGATTACGAAGATATCCAGGAACTTGACGAAGAAGGGGGGACAGCCGCCTTCGGGGAGAAAGCTGTGGAACTGATGGCGGAAGGCCCGGCGGGAAGCGGAGGTGGGGCTTGGCGCGCTGGATGGTTTGAAGCCATTTTGTCCGCCGGACTGACCGATATCCGGCCGGGAGGTATTTGCGGCGCATGCATCCGAGGAAGAACGTACCTGCCAGGGATTGCTGTCAACGACTCTCCTGACCCGGTTGCACGGGTGTTCACGGTGGTGTGGAGTGCTTTGGGCGCCTTCATAAGGCGACTGTGACGGGAAGGCACTTAGGAATGAGTCTATTGTCGGAACTACATACCGTTGACCACCTAAACGTATCATCATTAGGCCGAGGTCTAATGAATCATCTCGGAGATGTCCTCGTATATGAACGGGATCCTGAAAAGTAGAAGTAATAGTTTGTCAGGCATGCCTACTTATTTCCTCTAAAAGCATGTCATATATATACAAGGGTCCTTCACTGTATAAACCGGTATTGTAATTACTTAATAATTCATACAGATCTGAATTGTATACCATATCCATGGCTTTTAGGGGGGTTACACCCTCGTCTCTTTGAATAAAGGATACCAAGTCTCTTATTCTTGATTCCTTTAGGTATTTCTTTATGGCAATTTCCTTCTTGGACATCCTTCCTTGCTCCCAATCAAATTATTTTATGATTTACATGAACTAACGCATTTATCGCATTTATGGAAGAGAAACAGTATTGATCGTTCAACTTCTTATACTTCATTTTCCTAATTACATCCTCCTTGGAGATAACATGATCGACAAACAACTGAAACAACCGAAACATATCATCATCTCCAACTGGTCCAATTATTATGTCGTGCGTCGTCTCTTTTATGTTCTTGTAATATCTATTCCTTAATACAAACCAAGCCCAATTCCAATCAACCTTATCAAACCTAAGGATGCTTAGATGGCTGTCTTCGGAAGGCATAAACTCAAACATGTTAACCGTGGGCTTGCCTATCAGGCCGTGTCGCTCGTGTATTCTTCTTGCAAAAATGGCAGCTTGGCTCTCTATGCTTGTCAAATAGAAGCCTCTTCCGAAGTCTTTATGGGGTTTGCATTTATTAATATCGATATTATTGACGACCGTATTTGATCCGTGATATAGAATCATAGATTGCCGCCATTATTCCTGCAAACGGCTGCAAGATCGTCAATCGCATCTTCTAGACTCAATAAATGCTCAGCCTTATAATGGCTGTCCAAAAACTTCAAGCCATTGTGTTTGTGTAAATAATTAAATGCCTCTTGTCCCTTAATTCTATAAACATCAGCAAATTTTTCTATACACATAATCATGTATGCAATTTTACTGTCTTCCAACTGAATCACCTCTAGTATGTGATTTCCTTCCAATACGTGTTCCCTTCTCAAACCGGGAACCCGCCGGAGGAGTTTTTCTCTTTCCACAGGCGTACCAGGAACCGTTCGTCTATTTCCACCAAGTCGGGCTCGGTGCCGTTGTGTGCGCGCATCCCTCTGATTACCTTGCGCGAAATCCCCATACCCAGGCGTTCCAGGTAACCATAATCACGCATTACGTCAACCAGGAGTTGGTTGCGCGAGGCCCGGACACCGTAGCGCATCCGCTCAGGGGTTACTCCGTTGGGCAACCGCCCCGGCGAGGTTATTTCCAGACGATCATTGTACACCGCCAGTTCGATGTCGCTACCCGAAAGGAGATAATCCCTGTGTACGAGGGCGTTTACCACTATCTCCCGCAAGACCTCCGCCGGGTAAGCCGGTCGTTCCTTACGCCTGATACCGTCTTCCAGTCCGGCTGTCACAGGGGTGTTCCGGCGTACAAAGTGAACCGCATCCTCCACCAGGCCGTTTTCCACCACACCGGCCGGGCCGGTCAGCGGTAAGAGGGGTCCGCGCAGGGAAGTACGCTCGATGGTGGCCAGGCCTTTTTCCTTCCCGGGAAAGGCAACGGCATCAATCCCGGCCTGGGGGAGAAAGCGGCGGGGCGATCCGCCGAACAGCAGCAGGCCACCCACGGTAACAGCCGGTCCCAGGTCGCTGTCGGTCATGATCTCCGTATTGACCAGTAACCCCGTCCATCCCTGGTTATCGTTGACGTCCGGCGTTTCCTGTCCCCGCACCCGCCCGAAATAGTCGAGCAGGCGGCGCAAATCCAGATCCCGCAGGGTTGTCCCCTGCACCGGCCTGGTCTCCGTGCGAAAACCGCCGCGCTGCTGGAACAGCCGTTCCAGTTCCTCAGGGGAGGCTTCCCTGCTCTGCGAGCCAACGCGAATGTAATAGGTGCGGTGCTGATTATGCCAAACATGGTGGGCCGTCCACCCCCGGCCGACCCTCACCAGCGCAATGTCCTTGCCCGATTCCGCCTGCCGGATAACCTCAAAACGGGGAATCAATTCGGGGCGGATTTTGTCGCGACAAACGGACATGACCCACTCCTCCGGGTGGTTCCTGGTCAGACCCTGGATCCGCCCGTCATCGTCAACCCCCAACAAGATCATTCCGCCCTGAAAGTTGGCGAAAGCGACTAATTCTTTCGCCAAGTCTCGTGGCTCCAAGCGGTCCAGCTTGAATTCGACAACGGAGCTTTCGCCGTTGCGCAGGATTTCGAAGAGTTCATCCCTGATCATAACAGCAACCCCCTGGTTCCAGTAACCATACTTCGCATAGCATCTTCAAGACTTATGATACACCGCCCCAAATTACCATGTCAAGAATTGAAAAGATTATTTTGGTTATCAGTTATCAGGAACCAGGTAACAGGATTATGATACGGGAAAAACTCACTCCCCGATCCGGAACGTATTCCCGGGACATGGTCCCTCGCCCCGAAATCCCGCCCGCTGCTCCAGACCCCGCCCACCCGGTCGCCCGCCGGTAGCCCTTGTCGGGCCGGGAGAGAATGTCCGCGAGCCCAGGCCGGCCTTATACCGGCGTTTTGCCCCAATCCTTTTTTGTCCTTTATTCCCGCCAACCGGGAGCCCCCCCCATCGGGCTTTGCGGCCGCAAGTTCTTGAATCGGCCGATCCGGGGCAATGGAATTGATCTCCGCCGGAAAACCCTTTTTATCGGGCAGGATTCTAAACCGGAAGGTAGAATAGTGGGAGAAGGCGCTGGGACGGGAGATGTTTTATGACCAAAAAAAGGCTTTTGGCGAAGGTTTTGTCCAGATCGGGAAATCCGGCTTCCGCTGGCGGGCGGCCCGATCCTGTGGCGGCTGGCTACTCTTTCTTCCGGCAGGGAAACTACCAGGAAGCGCTCAAGACGTGGGAGAATGCCGCCCCGCCCCCCGCGGCCGTGGGAGAGGCTTTTTTCCGGCTGGGCCTCCAGCACCAGGCCGCCGGACACGCCAGGGCCGCCCTGACCGCCTGGCAAAAGGCCGTGCGAACCCGGCCGGACCAGGCCGCCTACCATTTTCATTGCGGTCTGGGTTACTATCGCCAAAACGACCCGGCGGCAGCCGCCGCTTCCTTCCGCTTGGCCCTTGAGCTTCGCCCGGGCGATCCCCGGATTCTTTTTCATCTCGGCCTGGCCGTGGCCGCCGCGGCCCTTGCCGGCGACCGCCTGCCGCCACTGAACGACTGGCTGGAAGGTGAGGGCGCGGGTCTCGCCCCGCCCCAAAAAGACTTTCTTAAAGCCGTGGCCCGGTACACCGCCGGGGAAGAAGTGCCCCCCGCCCCGCCGGGACGCCCATCCCTGGCCGCCACCCACCTGGTACGGGCCCTTGCGTCTTCGCCGGAAGCGGCCAAGGCGCACATCGGGCAAGCCTTGGACCTCGATCCGCAAAACGCCGCCGCCTGGCGGCTCTCCTCGCTGGTTCTGGCGGCCCTGGGCGATCCGGAAGCCGACCGGACCCTGGAGCAGGCCTGCGCCCTGGGCAACCGCCGGGATCAACTCGTAGCGCGGGCGACGGAACTGAAGAAGGGAATTCTCAACGATATGGCGCGGCGCGGCGACCTGGCCGCCGCGGTGTCCTTGCTTAGCCGGGAAGGCAAGACCTCCCCGGTCGATCCCGGCCGGAAGAAAACGGCCCTTCTTCTGACCCGCCGCGGCGACGACCTGGCCCGGAGGGAGGAGTGGGAACAGGCCGCCGAGTGCTGGCGCCTGGCCCGGGAAGCCGGCGCCGGGGATCCCCGCCTTTTACACAACCTGGCCCTGACCGCCGAGTTGCTGGGGCGGCCCGCGGCCGCGGCCGGATACTGGCGCCGGACCATTGATGCCTGGACCGCGGGGCAGGGACCCGGCGACGCAGGGTCCAACGCCCGCCTCGCGACAGCATACCGGCACCTGGCCGAATTGGAAGCCGGAGAGGGCCATTATGAGGCGTATGTGACCGACCTCGAACTGGCGGCCCGGTACGCGCCGCAGGATGCGCAAATCCGCCTGGACCTGGCCCGCGCCTTTATGTCCGCGGAAGAGGACGCCAAATGCCTGTCCGTTCTGGAAGAAGCCTTGCGGCTGGCCCCGGAAAACCCGGAAGTGATCTGCGGCCTGGCCGTTATGTACGGCCAACGGCGTGAATGGGAAAAGGCCGGTCCGCTGTTGACGCGCGGTCTGGCCGTCGCTCCTGATGACCCGCACCTCAGGATGAGCATGCGCGATTACTACATGCACATGGCCTTTGAAAAAGGCCGGAATTATGCGGACACCGTCCAATGGCTGACCAGGGCGGCGGAGGTCGCCACGGACCCCATGCCCGTGCTGGTCCACCTGGCCGTCTTCGCGTTCGTAAACAACAGGCGGGCCGATTGGTACAAGTACCGGGACGAAGCCATGTCCCTGCACCCCGGCAACCCCTCCCCCTGTTTCCGCCTGGCCCAGTTGTTCATGGGCACACGACGGCCCGCCATGGGCCGCAAGTATCTCAAAAAGGCTCTGGCACTGACCTCCGGCGACGCCGAAGCTTACCTGCGGGCGGCCGACATCTGTCTGGACGCCGGATTGTCCAATGATGCCGACCGATACCTCCGTAAGGCTCTGGACATAAGCCCGGCCTTACATGTCTACCAGGAGGCCGCCGAATTGTGCCACGACCACGAGCAATGGGAACTGGCCCTCCCCATCCTGGCAGAAGCACGGGAAGCCTTCCCGGACGACCCGGAGATCCTCATCTACCAGGTCGAAACTTTGATCTCCCTGCGGCGATACGGGGAAGCGTTGGACGCCGCCGGGCGGGGCGGGGAATCGGTGGCCCGGGACGCCGGTCCGGACGCGGTCCGTGTCTTCAGGATGTTGAAGCGTTTTTTGGAAGAGGAGATTTTTGAGTGAGCGCCCTTTCCAATCCCCACCGGACTCTCGGCGTCTCCCACGACGCCGGCCAGGAGGAAATCCGGGCGGCCTACCTGAAGCTCCTGCGGGCCCACCCGCCGGAAAAGGAACCGGAGAAATTCAAGGAAATCAGGACCGCCTACGAACGGCTCAAGGACGAGCGGGAAAGGATCCGCACCGCGGTCTTGCAAATGGACTTGACCGACCCGGGGCCGGTTATCCCCTTTCCGGAGATTGAAGGTTCACCGCCCTGCTTTTCGCCCGACGACATCCTGGCCGTCCTGGCCTCTGCCGGGGAGTTCGGACGCCGTGATTTTCCGGAGGACCTAACCAGCTTGGACGAAGAAGGAATATTGCATGAGGTTTGATTTGTCGTTCCTGAACCGCCCGCGCGGGAAGGAAAGCCATGATCCCCTGGCCGAAGGCCTGGCCCGGGTGGAGGAAGCCCTGAAAGAACTGACCGGCACCGTGTCCCAGGTCACCAAGGGCCAGTTCCAGCTGACGGCCCTCGTGGAAAGCCAGGCCGAAACCCTGGAGGAAACAGCCGGAAACATCAACGAAGGACTGGCCCGGGCCGGGGAACAAATGGACACGCAGGTGAGCCGGGAACAGGAGGAAAAAGCCCTGGCCGTCCTGCTCAGGGAATTCCTGCCGGTGTTGGACGGTCTGGACCGGATCCTGGAATTCGTCAACCAAAACCAGGAGATAACCCGCATCTCCTTCGGGCCTTCCCTGGTGGAAGGACTGAAGAGCCTGGCCGACCGCGCCGCCCAGGCCCTGGCCGCCTTGGGCGTAAAGCGCCTGCCGGCCACGGGCAGGCCCTTTGACCCGCACCGCCATCACGCCGTCAAGGCCGTCCCGGTAACCGATCCCGAACTGGACGGACGGGTGTTGCAGGAAGTGATGGCCGGCTACGAAATGCGGGGCCGGGTGGTTCGTTACGCCAGTGTTGTAGTGGCTGTCAGGCAAGAAGATCAAGAAAGGTAAGAGAGGTAGGTACATATGTCTTCCACCGTTATCGGCATTGATCTGGGCACCACCAACTCGGTCGCGGCAGCCCTGATCGACGGTAAACCCACGGTTTTGGAATCGGGCGGGGAGAGACTCATCCCCTCGGTCGTGGGCCTTTCGCCCGGCGGGGAACTCCTCACCGGCACGCCGGCCAAGCACCAGTACGTGGTGAGCCCCGACCGCACCATCAAGTCGGTGAAACGCCAGATGGGACAGGAAGTGCTCCTGCCCCTGGGCGGGCGGACCTGCACCCCGGCCGAAATATCGGCGCTAATCCTGCGCAAGGTGACGGCGGTAGCCCGGGAGAGCCTGGGCCGGCCCGTCGGGCAGGCCGTCATCACCGTTCCCGCCTATTTTACCGATATCCAGCGTCAGGCCACCCTCCAGGCCGGTGAGATGGCCGGCCTGGAGGTGCTGCGCATCATTAACGAACCTACGGCCGCCGCCCTGGCCTACGGTCTCGGTCAGCAGTCCCACGAGAAGGTGCTGGTCTACGATCTGGGCGGCGGCACCTTCGACGTATCCATCGTCGAAATCGAAAACGGCGTGGTTGAGGTGCTCGCCACGGCGGGCAACAACCACCTGGGCGGCGACGACTTCGACGAGCGACTGGTGGACCACCTGGGCGCGCAGTTCCGGAAACAGCACGGGACCGACCCCCGGGAAGACGCCCAGGCCCTGGCCAGATTGACCGCCGCGGCCGAAAACGCCAAGATCCATCTCTCCAGCCATCCCTTCGCCCGCATCCGCGAACCCTTCCTGCTCACCGCCGGGGACCGGCCCCTCAACCTGGACTTGGAAGTGTCGCGCATCCGGTTCATAGACCTCATCGAAGACCTTCTCCAGTCCACCATCGAACTCACGGCCAAAGTCCTCGAAGACGCTGCCCTGCAGGCCCGGGACCTGGACCGGGTCCTCCTGGTCGGCGGGTCGACCCGTATTCCCGCGGTGCGGGAGATGGTAACCGACTTCCTGGGCCATTCGCCCCACGGCGAGATCAACCCCGACGAGTGCGTAGCCCTCGGGGCGGCCGTTCAGGCCGGCCTGGCCACCGGGGCCGGCGTGGACATGGTCCTGGTGGACGTCAACCCTTACTCCCTCGGCGTCCGCAGCCTGGGCAGGTCCTTCGGGCTGGTGCACAACGACCTGATGAGCGTGATCATCCCGCGCAATACGGCCATCCCGGTGTCCCGCTCCGAGCTCTACAGCACAACGAGCGACAACCAGAAGGAGGTCCGCATCCAGGTCTACCAGGGCGAAAGCAAAATAGCCTCCAAGAACATCCTGTTGGGCGAATTCGCCCTGGACGACCTACCGCCCCTGCCGGCCGGCGAGCCGGAAATAGTGGTCACCTTCGACTACGACATCGACGGCATGGTGCACGTCTCAGCCGTCGAAAGATCGAGCGGCAGGGAAAAGGAGATTACGATCAAAGGTACCGGGGAGAAGATGCCGGAGTCTACCGTATCCGGCCCCAGCGCGGCCCGCCGCAAGGCCGCGGTGCGCAAGGCCAAAAAGCTCCTGCAGGAACTGGGTGAACACGAACGGCGGCCGTTGGAGGGCCTTCTTAAGTCGCTGGAGTTGGCCGAAAAACAGGGTAACCAGCAGCAAGCGGACACCCTGGTGGAAGATTTGTGGGAGCTTCTGTACGAGAACCGGGGCTGAGAAGTCCGTTTTCCCCCCACCCGGGGAGTCAAGAAGGCCGGATTCACGTTCCGGCCTGCTTGACTCATATGGTCTCCCCCGCTTTTTCGACTTCCCGGCTGAGTGCCGCATAGCTGTTGAAATCGACCGCCCGGTAGTGGGCGAGATTATTCCGGATAAAACGCGCGAGACCGATCAACTGCAACCAGCGCCTCTCGGCCCGGAGGGCGGGGCAGTCCTTTACCAGGCACTCGAGATGACCCCACTGGCAGGTCAGAGGGCTCTCCCGCAATTCGGCTTCCTCCCACCCAGACGCCGGGGCCTGCCAGGCAAGCGGCCACCCCGGCCCGTAATGCCGGGTCAGATGCCGGCAAAGACCGAGCCGGAGGCTATCGAGCAAGGGCAGCAGGAGGGGGGCCTGGGCCCGCCACAGGCGGTGCTCGACTTCTTTTGTCCGTCCAAGCAAGGCCATGGCCGCGCTGTGGAGTTCGACGCCGTATTCCGGCGTCGAACTCAGAAAACCCCTGGCCCAGGGAAGAAGTTGACCGGGATCCGGCGCCGCCGGGCAAGGGCCGCGCCAACTCGCGGCGTCCAGCGACTCCAGCATTTCCGCCGTCCAACCGCGCCTTTGCGCAATTTTCAGCAGGCACGCCTCCAGGTGATCAATGCCCCCGTAGATGTCATCCCACAACTCTTCCACCAACAGGAAGTCGCTCCCGGCCAGGGACGGCAGGATATATTCCCGCCAACCGGCGCCAGGCGCGTTCTCCCGCGCGTCTTCGGCGAGGCGGCATAACAACCGTGTTTCCAGGGCGGAAGGCGTCTTCCACCAGTAACGGACCGACAGGTGGAGGCTTTCGCCAGGTACCGGGGCCGGCAGGGTCCCGCCCGGACAAATGAGACAGAGAGCCGTCGGCCGCCCTCCCCGGTCGCTGACGTTCTTGCTGACCTGAGCCCACTGCGATACGAATTCGAGCCAGCGAACCCGCGTCCGCGTCGGCATGTCGGCAAACCCCCCCAGGCTGATCACGTCGGGGAGGGAACCCGCCGCCGCCAGGTTGGCGGCGGTCCTCGGCGCCGCCGGCGAGGGCCACCGGACTCCCAGCGCCTTGCCCAGGGCCGCCGCCGGCAGATGATCGACGGGTATCCCCGGCAGCCAGACCTCGTGGACGTCGCAGTCCCGACGCCACAATTCATCACCCATGCCGCGCCAGAGGTCGCCGGCATCGACCCCGTCCGGCAACAACATCAAAATGCTGCGCCCCTGACCCAAATCTTCCGCCGTACGGGCCAAAAAGCGCTGGGGGCCGGGCAATTGGAAGAGCAGCCGGGCAACCGCGGCACAGCTCATAACTTGAGCATCCGCTCCACCGCTGGTTCCAGCCGCAGGGCGCCGTCCCTGAGTTCCGTAAGGCCCATGTAATTCGCGTACAGTATACCGGCTTCGCCCTCCGGCAAGGGAAGGCCCGTCTCCCCATGCATCAGTTCAGCCAGTTGCCTTGGCTCCGCCAATTCCCGGGGAATCCCGTCCTCTTGCATGATGAACCCGAGAATTCGTTGAATGCTTTCAGACGGCTCGAATCCGAGGGATCTCCAGAAGCCGTTAAAGAGCGGCGTACCGGGGTCGCCCAGTTCCGTTTCCATCTGCCGTACCCAGGGGCGCGGATCGTCATGCGAACCGCAACGGTCAAAAAGGTCGTCCAGGAGGTAGGGCCAGCCCCCCGTTACGTGGAAGATGTCCCGCCGGACTTCCTCGGAATAGATCTTGTCCTGCTGGGCCAGTCTTTGGAGGATGGCGCGCAGGTTCCAACGCCGGAGACGGGTAACCGCGTCCGCCTGGTTTTCCAGCGCCATCCGCTCGCCCTCCGGCAGCGACAACCAACTCCACGCACCATACGGACCGAAGACAAACAATACCCGCAGCCACTGCTTCTGCCTTTTCCTGTAGCGCCGGGTGAAGCGCAGGGCGGACCGGATCAGGTCAAACCCGGGGGAAGAGCCGCCCCCGACCGGGCCATACAGCACCAGTCGCTCCTGCCCGGCGTGGTCGCTCAAATACTTCTCCAGCCACTCCTCCAGGTGGCCGCCTTCGGTCAAATCCGCCGGCATGGCCCGTACGTCGGTCTTAACGTCCGGCGGGAGCCCGGCCGGAATGAATTGCCGGAAGGCAGCGCCGAGACCGGACAGGCCCAGGGCTTCCGACCCGAAAACAATGCCTACCCCAAAACGGCGCTGGTTAAGGTTGCCCTCCTGCGTGCAGGTTAGAGGACTGTACTTCACCGAGTCGCCGAGCGGCGCATGGTAACTGTCGGAGTCGAAACCCTTGATCTCGGGTTCCCGGTAGGAAAGGTCCAGCAGACGGCTTTCAACATCCTCCATCAGGCGGACCAGGTTCGGGCTGCGCAGGCGGTAATGCCCCCGGGTGTCGTGCACCAGCACCCCCAGACCGTGCATTTCGTCCAACAGCCCGCGTAATTGATCCGTCTCGGTTCCTTCAAATCCCCGCGGCCACCATTTCCGGGCCAGGCCCAGGATGTCCCCGGAACCGTAGCTCCGTGCAAACCCGTCCCGCATATCCACCTGGTCGAGAATCATCGCCCAGGCGATGGCCTGGTAACGGGGGTCCAGGGCCAGGGTCCAGTCAAACCTCTCGCAGATGCGCTTTCTCACTTCGGCATTGCGGTAAATGGCTTCAACGTCCCCGCGGGTTATGGGATAGGGAGGATCACCGCAGGGACGCGCGTTGGTGCGGTTAAGTATCTCCTGGCAGAAGAGTTGGATCAGGCCGGGATGGTAGTTGGTATAGGATAGAATACTTAAAACCACCGAGTTATCGCTGAAACGAAAACCAAGAGCGCCCAAAGGTTCACGGATCAGACGCTGGGACGCGTCGGCCTCCAGGGGTCCGACGCACAGAGGCGTACCGAAATGGGCGAGCGGTTGGTTGGCCATGCTCTGAAAGCGCTGCACGCTGTGTAATCCGGCCAGGACCACCTTGAGGCGCCTCTGGACGTTGGTCATCAAAACCCGCAGACCATCGACTACCTTGAAGTCGTTTTCAGCGTCGGCATCGAGAAAACTGTCAGCCTCATCAAAAAGGATGAGCACCCGCACACCCGGCATCTTCTGCAGAGTGTTCTCGATAAGTTTCGCTATCTGCTCGGGGCGCTCCGTGGTTACCGCGGAAAGGAGCCCAAAACTCTTAAAGATGTCCCGGATCTTTAGCCAGACCACATCGGGACGGTTATGGGAGGTAGCCGAGCCGACGAACTTGATGTCCTCCACGTGGGCGTACTGGTCGCGTTCAGGTGCGTGGAATTCCCGCTGTACGTGGCGAAGCAGGGCCGATTTTCCCAGTTGCCGTCCGCCGTAAACCAGGCAGCTCCCCTCCGCGCGTTGCAGTTCGCGCGCCATCGTCCTGCGGCCGAAGAACATTTCGGGCGGCACGTCTCCCGCCCGGAACGGAGTGTACGGGTTGAGGGCGGAAAAGGGAAGGGCGCAACGGAAGAATGCCGGCAGCCGCTCCAATCTTTCACCGGCCAGGAAGGCGAAGAGGACCTCGTCGAGAACAATCAGGGTCAGACCCCGGTCGCTGGTCACCTGGCGCATCACCTTCCGGTGGCGCAAGCTCATCCGGCCCAGGTAAACGACTAGAATGTTCCGGTTGTCCAGGCGCAGGTCCCTTACCCACCCGGCCAGACTGTCGATGCTCGGACGCTCCCAGACGCAGAAAACGTCGTACAGGTTTTGTTGCTGCGAGCCGAATTGCGCGACGGGGGACCGCCCACCGGCCGACATTTCCGTCCCCAGGTGCAGCCAGTGCTCCCCCTTTTTTTTCACGGTTACAGCCGTCCCGGCCGAGTGATCAATGTTGAATCCCAAAAACCGCAGGACGGCCATTATATGGAGGGGGTTGCCGCCGACGGCCGCCGTCCCCTGCTTCAGCCTGCGCCAGGCCTCGATGGCCGTGAGATCTTCCTCGCGCAGGCCGTGCGGCCGATTGGCGAAGTTAAGGCCGCCCCATGACTGCCCATTCCGGACGGCCTCCCCAAGAGCCTGGAGGCCCTGCTTCTCCAGGGCTTCGGTCAGGCGCGCCGATCCTTCGGCGAACTGCGACTGCACATCGCCACGCTCGGGCGGCAGGTCGAAGGGATTGTCGTGCATGGTTTCCCCTGAATCCAGGAGTTCCGTAAGTTTGGCTATACATTCCTCTACGACGCGCGTATCCCCGCGCGCCAAGGCGTCCTCCACCGTAGCGGCGATCCCGGACTTTATCCCGTCCTCACCGGGGTGCTCCATCAGGCGCCGTTGCAGATGCCCCCATTCACCGCGCAGCTCTTCCATCCGCCTTTGACGGGCCGTCGCCACCGACAGCCTGATTGCGTCCAGTCTCGCGTATTGAGCACGGTAATTGAAGGTTTCCTTCGGATCGATATTTTCCAAACGACTGAGTTCATCCGCGCGTTCTTCATTGGAAAGTATGCCGTCAACGACAGCCTGCTCGATAATATCCCTGGTAGTATGGATATCATCCTCCAGGGCGGCTCTCGATCCACCCAACTCCTCCTCGTATTGACGGGCCAGCCTTGTTCTTTCGTCTTCATCCCCGACAGAAGCCAAAACCACATGGATAAAACGATAATCCTTTTTCTCCAGCCAACGCTCAAATATCTCCCGTGAAGTCACCCGGTTTTTACGGTGGGCCGTTAAAGCGGGGCCAATACGGTCCCGGGTCTCAGCCGAAGGGTTACCGAAGTCGTCAAGATCGATCTCAGGCAGCAGAGCCAGGCGCCTGGCCATGGCGGCATCCATATCTTCCACGTTTTCAGCCAGCCAGTTCCAGGCACCGGATTCGGCGGCCATCTCTTTGGCCAGGCCCAGGTCCTCGCACAACTGGTCCAGCGACCGCGCCAAACAGGATAGGGCCGCGGCCAGTCCGTAATCCTTGTCCCGGCCCATTTCCCCGATCTTCAGCCGGACATCGTCCATGACCGTTTGAACTCCCGCCTGCAGCGCCAAAACACGTCCCGCGAACCAGTCCCGCCCCCTGGTTCTTCGCTCGACGTCCCGCTCCACCAGTTCGCACCACCGTAGGGCCGCGTCGGAGGCGTCCCTGGCGAAACGGACGATTTGATCCAGGGCGCCCCCGGTAATCGGACTGAGTCTTCTCCCGGTGATCGCCCGGTCAATATCCGTCACGCGCCGTTCCACGAAATCACGATCCAGCCATTGTTCAGCCTGCTGCCGGATAACGGTGCAACGTTCCCGGCTGTCATCGGCTACCGGCTGCAGAAAAGCCCGCAATTCTCCCTGGCCGCCGACCAGTTCGGTCAGGACGTTGGTCGCGCGACCCAGCTTGGTATGCCGGCGCGGAGCCTGCTCCAGCCAGTGACCGGCATCGTCCGCGCTGGTTTTGATATATCCTTCGATCTGCCTGGTATCCGCCGCACCCAGAAGGTCCATACCGCGCAGAGGCCGCCCCAGATTGGCGAACTCCTTCACGGCCAGGACCAGGTCGTTGACGACGGGGAAACAGCCGGGTGTCTTCAGCCAGGCCAGCATCCCGCTGGCGGGGGCAATTACGGCGGATCGCAGTGACGCCGCCAATCCGAGCACTTCCTCGAGATCCGTGTCGCCGGGCTGATAGTTCCGCGCGATGCGCAAAAGGCCGCCGGCAAAGTTCGAGTGGTCCATGATCAGCCACCTGGCTCCTAAAACCGCCTGGACCAGCCATCCGGGTAAAACAGGACTCTGGTTATCCGCCTTCAACGACTCGTTCAACCAATAGGCGCCGGCTAAATCGTCTTCGGCGACCAGTTCCCAGAACAAATCTTCCCAACCGGCGCCTTCCTTGCGGGGAACAACCGGTGGTTCCAAGCCGTCCCCGCCAGGGCCGTCATCCCCCGCCGGCTCCAAAGCCGGCAACTCCCCTTGAACCGCCACGGACGCCTCCCCCGCCGGGCCCGTCTCCTCCGGGAATGTCCTCCCGGATACCAACCCGTCCCGGGGAAGGTCACAATCCGGTTTTTCGATCCCCGCCACCGTGGCGGCCGTATCCGTTTTCTCATCCGGCGCCGTCAGGGGTTCCGGCACCGGACGGTCGACCGGACCTTGATCCCCGTGCGAAAATCCGGGAACAGCCTTGAGCCGGCCGAAAATCTCCTCCGCTCGTTGCTCCAAACCCGTCAGTTCCGTACGCAATTCCCGCATTTCGGTTACGTTACTCGCGGTAGCCTGGCGCAGTTCGCTATGGCGAAGCAAGGTCTTTCGCATGGCATCCAACTGATCGGTCAAGGCGGCCGCTTCATCGGCCGGAACACACTTTATCCTCCACGATTTGGCCTCTTCCATGCCAAAAAACGCCAGACCCTCACGGCACTCCAGGACCAATTGGGCCAGGGCCTCATCACAGCGAAGGCGGATATCGCGCTCCTCGGCCTTTTTATCGGCTAGCAACACGACTTCAGCGAGAAATCGCTCTACCAGATCCCACTCGCCCGCTTCGGGCGGCAGGGTTCCAATCTCGTCGAGCATGGCGCTCCAAAAGGAGTAATCAACCCCGCTGATTTCATTGTCCTTTTCCCCGTCGATCACCAGGCCGCCGCGTTCCTCGTCCTCCAGCATTTCACGGGCGAGGAAGGCAAGCATCACCCGGATTCCGCCGGACGGATACCCGGTTTTGTCACTGATATGCTCCACGCCTGCCGTGATGAGGTTATCTACCGCCTCCGCCTTATCGCCCATCGAATCCTTAAGGCCCTGGAATGAAGCGATATGATCATCCAGGTATTCCTCCACAGCCCCGGTCATTTCCGGCAGGGATTCGACCCAGATATCCAGCACGATGTCAAGGACCAACCGGTTATTGCCGGTGAGTTCCACAACTTTTTTAGCGAGGATGCCAAGTGGTGCATCCGCAGAGTTCCTAAAACCTTTGATCTGCATGGTGTTGATAAAAAAGTCCAGTCCGGTGCGTGTTCCCGATTTCCTGCGAAACTCGAGGACACGTGAGACGATAGCCTTGTGGAGATCTTTATCAAGGGCTTTATCCACCTGTCCCGATAATATCTTCGTCAAAGATTCGCCCACTGCCAGCCAACCTCCTGTTTCGCCAGACGTTGGTTTTCCCACAACCAGGCCGTTCGGTGTAGTTAAACCAGACACCGGAACCTTATTCGGGTCTATCGAGTATCTCCAACAAATCAGCTTTCCTCTTTTCGAGAACGGTCACCTGGGCCTTAATTTTCTTGAGCTCTTTATTAATTTGAGATAACTCCGTTTGAGCCTTTTTCTCCTGCAAGTATCTGGTACCATGCAGATCAAGCACCAGTTTCTCAACCTCGTCCCGAATAAGCCTGTACCATGGGTTGCCATGCATATTCTGTTCCTGATATCGCAACTTACCAGCCTGCATTGCCTCGTAAACGTCACTGCGCGTTAATCCATATTCCTTTACAGCAGACACATCACTAAGGGTTGAATTCCTGACTGTCCATACTCCGTTGTCCACTTTTGCCATATTGGCAGCCACTCCTTTTCTTTGCCAGAGTAAGGCATAGTCCACCGCTATCCCGCCCCTGACCGTCGCCGGCCTTGGCCGGACCCATCACCGGGGGATCAAGGAAAACGGCGCGACCGGAAAGTCCGGCCGGCTGCGGCGGCAACTACCAGGGTGACCGGCACCCGGTACGGGAAGGTCCGCCGACCCCAAGTAACCTTTGGTTTATTCACCGGAGAATTTTACGCCAAGCAGCCAAAACCCTGCTTTTGTACCGGAATTTCTCCATTAACCAGCGCCGCTCCGCCGTACCGGCAGGACCGTGCCCCGCGGATTCTCCCCACTTGCGGTCCACTTTGGGTATAGCAGCCTCGCGGATCCATATGTTGTGACTGTTCCGTCGGGACCGATGGGGTACCCCGCCTACTTCGGTCCATATGTTGCGGCCGCGCCGGGGCTTGATGTTTGGTCGGTTCCCCCGAGATCGGGGTGCGAGGGCCCGGGTTAGGACGACGATGACAAGACGGAGGCCCGGGCGGGTACCCGGATGGCTCGTTTTACCACAGCAGGGAGGACTTGCCTCCCTCGTTCTGGCCGATCAGAGCGATGTTGCCCAGGGCCGCCTGCAGGTCGTGGTCGCGCCAGTGCCACCAGTCCCGGAAAATGAGGCGGTGGTCCAAGCCCATTTTCGGCATTTCCTGCCCCCACCGGCTCCGGTAGGCCTTGGCCAGGCTGAGCAGATGGTCCCTCGGGTCACCCTCGGTCACCCGGACCGCGCCGTCGGCATCCGCCGTACACCGCCCGTCCGCCACGTCCTCCCGTATCCGTCCGGCCGGAAGGAGGACCGGGTGCAGGCTGTAGCGCACGTGAGTCGTCCCCTCTTCCCCGGGGCTGCCGCCCAGGTAGCCGTCCGGGGTCGGCTCGACGACCGGTGCCATCAGCCTCCGGCCACCTCCCGGATGCTGATGGCGAAATCGGGGCAGATGAACAGGCACCGGCCGCAGCCCACACAGTGATCGCTGTGGGCGGCCGTCACCGGCCGGTAGCCGGCCCGGTTGAAGGCGTCGCCCCGGACGAAAACCCCGTAGGGGCACACGGCCAGGCAGTAGCCGCAGTCTTTGCAATAGGCCGGTTGCACCACGGCCTCATAAGCGTGCAGGTCGCAGCCCAGGCAGCGCCAGGCTTCCCGCACCACGGCCCGGGGATGCCGGCCAATGGGGAGTGGATCGCCGACTAGGCGGTGCGTGCCGCGAGGGGAAGACTCGGCCGGCACCGCGCGCTCCGTCAGGGCCAGGGGCTCCTCGATGCTCCCGTCGCCCCCGAGGAAGCGGTCCACGGATGACGCGACCCGCCGGCCCTGGGCGATGGCCCGGATAACCGAGGACGGACCGGTCGCCGCGTCGCCGGCGGCGAAAAGACCCCGGGTGGCCGTGGCCAGCGTCTCAGCCTCGACCCGCGCCGTGCCGTCGGCGTTGGCCGCCAGTCCGATGGAGGCGGCGTCGGCCTCCTGGCCCACGGCCAGGATCAAGGTATCGAAAGCGACCGCAAATTCGCTCCCCGCCACCGGAACGAGCCTGGCGGGGCCGGTCGCGTCGGCGGTTACCCCCGAGCAGACCAGGCGGCCGGCCTCTATGCGCGTCGGGGCGGCCATAAACTGAAAGGTGACCCCTTCTTGTTGCGCCGCCGCCGTCTCCGCTGGATCGGCCCTCATTTCGGCCCTTGGGCGCCGGTAGATGACCAGCACTTCCCGGGCACCCAGCCGGACGGCGGAGCGGGCAGCATCCAGGGCGGTGTTGCCGCCGCCCACCACCACCTTCTCCCCGGTCGACGGCGGATTGCCGGTATTGATCATGGCCAGAAAGGAAAGGCCGTCGTATACCCCCGGTTGGCTGGCCGCCAGGCCGGCCGTCAGCCCCCGCCAGGCGCCGGCGGCGACCAGCACGGCGTCGTAGCCGGCCAACAGTTCTCCGGCCGCCTCCACGCGGGTTCCGGTCCTGATCTCGACCCCGCGCTCCCGAATAGCACCTATTTCCTCGTCCAGCGTTTCCCGGGGCAGGCGGTAGGCCGGAATGCCGTAGCGCAGCAGGCCCCCGGGTAGCGCCTGCGCCTCGAAGACGGTGACGGCGTGGCCCCGCCCGGCCAGGTACCAGGCGGCGGTCAGACCGCAGGGCCCGGACCCGGCCACCGCCACCTTCTTGCCGGTCGGTGCGGGGCGATGGAGCCGCGGCCGCCAGCTTCAGCGCGCGGATGGCCACCGGCTGGTCGTACTGGGCGCGGGCGCAGTTCAATTCGCAGGGGTGGAGGCAGACGTGGCCGCAGACGGCGGGAAAGGGGATCCTCTCCCGGATTACGGCCAGAGCCTGGTCGTAATCGCCGGCCCGGAGGCACCGCAGGTAGCGGGGGACGTCCACCCCGGCCGGACAGGCTTCCCGGCAGGGCGCCTGGCGCCGCCCTTCCATAGCGCTCAACTCCCTTCCGCCGCGCCGGTCCCCAGTGCTATGCCCGTGTGCAGAGCCATCACGTTGCTTTGCGCAAGCGGCGGAGAAAATCTTTGGCCGATTACTTTGACCAGGCTGCCGGCGGTGACCACGCCGGTGGCGGAGGCAAGGACGCCGAGGGCGATCATGTTGGCCGCTCCAGATTGACCGAGCCCGGCGGCCAAGCGGGTAAACGGGTAGCCGGCCAGGTTGGGGCCGTCCGCGCCGGCCGGCAGCCTGGAATCGTAAAAAACGCGGGTCCGCGCCATGCCCGCATACAACTCCATAGCCTCTGCGGTCAGTGCCAGGACGATGTCCGGCTGCTCAACCTGCTGGTAGATGATCTCGTCCCGGTCGATGATCACTTCGGCCTGGGAGAAGCCGCCCCGGCTGGCGATGCCGTAGGATACGGTCTGAACGACGTTTTTGCCGTCGAGGATGGCCGCTTGCCCCAGGATGACGCCCGACAACACCAGCCCCTGGCCGCCGGAACCGGCCAGGATCACTGCGTACCGGTCCGCCTTCGTCAATTTCGATCATTCCTTTTTTGCGCCCAGGCCTGGACCTCGCGGTAACGGGCGTTGAAATCCGGAGCGTTCCGGTCGATCAGAAGGCCGCAGACCAACCCGTCCCCGGCCACCTCCCGAAGCCGACGCAGCAGGTCCGGGCCGTCGATTTGGTTGTAACGGCCGAAATGGGTCGGGCAGGGACTGACGGCCTCGACCAGGGCAAAGCCTTTTCTGGTCAGGCCCTCCTTCATCCGCTGCTGCAGTTGCCAGCCGTCGAAGACCGTCTCCCGTGCCGCGTAGTTGGCTCCCGCCGCCCCGGCCAGGGCGCAGATGTCGAATTCCCGCTCCGGGTTGCCGTAGGGTGTGGTGCTGGTGTAGCGGTCCGCCCCGGTGGTGGCGGAAACCTGCCCGCCGGTCATACCGTAGTTGAAGTTGTTGACGATTACCGCGGTCAGGTCGATATTGCGCCGCGCGGCGTGGATAAAGTGGTTGCCGCCGATGGTTACGCCGTCGCCGTCGCCCATGAGGACCACGACGTTCAATTCCGGTTTATAGACCTTGATGCCGGTGGCGAAGGCCAGGGCCCGGCCGTGGGTCACGTGCAGGGCGCAAGTGGCCAGGTAATCGTCGGCCTTGCCCCAGCAGCCGATGCCGGTGACCACCACCGTGTCCCCGTTCTCGTACCCCAACTCCTCGAAAGCCCGCAGAAGGGCCCCCAGCACGATGCCGTTGCCGCAACCCGGGCACCACATGTGCGGGAGGGCGCCCTCTTTCAGATACCTGGTTCCTGTTGCCCAACCCATGACTCCACCCCGCTATTTTGCCGGGAAATCCAACGCCGCCAGGACGTCCCGCGGTGCAATGATCCGGCCGTTGTACTTGTTGACCCTCCTGATGTCCTTTTCCGGTCCCAGGATCCGGCGCACTTCCAGAGCCGCCTGGCCGGCGTAGTTCATCTCCGGCACCACCACGGTCCGGGCCTTTTCCGCCAGGGCGGCGATTTCCCGGTCGGGGAAGGGCCAGATCGTGATCAACTGCAAAAGTCCCGCCTTGACGCCGTTTTTCCTGGCTTCCAGGGCCGCCGCCCGCGCCGCCCGGGTGACCGCCCCGAAGGCGATGAACAGCACTTCCGCGTCGTCCGTGTAGAACTCCCTGGTCATTACGATCTCATCCCGGTGCAGATCCAGTTTGCGGTGCAGCCGCTCCACTTTCCATGCGGCGACGGCCGGATCGTTGTTGCTGAAACCGTCGGGCCCGTGCATGGAAGTGGACACGTGAAAAACGAATCCGGACCCGAAGGCCGGAACGGGGGCCACCGCACCGGCATCCCGCGCGAAAGGCTCGCACCGGCCGGGCGGACCCTGGGGCGCCTTCCGGTCGACGACCTCGATTTCCCCGGGCGCCGGGCTGACGAAGTTCTCCCGCATGTGGGCCACTATTTCCTCGGCCGCAAAGACCACCGGAACCCGGAATCGCTCCGCCAGGTTGAAAGCCTGCACCATCAGACAGAAACATTCCCCGGCCGAGGAGGGCGACAGCGCGATGACGGCCTGGTCGCCGTGCCGGCCCCAGCGCACCTGCATGATGTCGGACTGGGCGGGCTTGGTGGCCAAACCGGTGGCGGGACCGGAGCGCTGGACGTCGATCACCACGCAGGGCACCTCGCCCATCACGGCCATGCCCAGGTTCTCCTGCATGAGGGAAAAGCCGGGGCCGCTGGTCGCCGTAAACGCTTTGGCCCCGGCCAGCGAGGCCCCCACCACGGCGGCCAGGCTGGCGATTTCATCCTCCATCTGCAGATAGACGCCGCCGCTTTGGGGCAGGATCCGGGCGCACTCCGAAGCGATCTCCGAGGAAAGCGTTATCGGGTAGCCGGCGTAAAGAGCCCCTTCCGCCATGGCCAGGTTTCCCTGAATCAGCCTCGGTTCGCGTTGCAATTGCCTCACCCGTCTCAATCACTGTTTTCGAGAGGATCCGCTTCCCAGCGGTTGTCAATCCGGGCCCTTTGCAGCTTGCCGCTGAAGTCGACGTGGATCGACTTCCACCCCGTGCAGAAATCCAGGGCGGCGGTGCCGGCCTCGCGGTGGCCGCTGCCCGTCCCCCGGGTGCCGTCGAAGGGCAGGTGGACCTCCGCTCCGATCGTACCGGCACGTAGACGCCCGTGAAAACACTTGTAAACCAGCATACTAAGACGCCGGCCGGAGCCGAAAACAGATCCAAAACCCACTGCCCCTCGTTGACCCGTGGATCAGGGAAACCCGGATCCACGGGTTCATCGGGTTGTCAACGACAGGTGTTCTCCCCAAGGCCGGCTTTCTCCTGCACCCAGAGCGGGTGGCGCGCGGCCAGGACGGCGGTCAGGAAGGCCATGCCGACGGCCAGCACCAGCACCCCGTCGATGTTGGCGATAACCCCGGGCCAGCCGAACCGGCTCCAGAAGAGACCGCCGGCCGAGCCGATCACACTGGAGCCCAGATAGTAAAAGAAGAGGTACAGGGAGGAAGCCTGGGACTTGTTGATCGTCGCCCGCTTGTTCACCCAGCCGCTGGCCACGGAATGGCCGGCGAAAAAGCCGGCGGCGAAAAGAACGAGCCCCAATATCTTGACCACCAGGAGAGGGGCCAGGGTAACGGTCGCCCCGGCGCCCATGCTTATGACCGCCGCGGCCAACACCAGGCTGCGGGGCAGCCGGTCGGCCAGGCGGCCCACCCAGGCCGAACTGAAAGTGCCGCCGAGATAGACGATGTAGATGAAACCGATCAGGGTCTGGCTTAAATGATAAGGAGGAGCCATCAGGAGGAAGCCCACGTAATTGAACATGCTGACGAAGCCGCCCATGAGGATGAAGCCCACGGCGTAAAGTCCCAGGAGGGCCGGATCCTTCAGGTGGTAAAAGATCGCGGCGGCCGCCCGCGCCAGTGAGAACGGCGCCGGCGCGACGCCGGTCGCCGGCGGCAGCATGCGCCCAAAGTAGAAGCTGATCACCATGCTCAGCACGCCCAGCACCACCAGTGCCACATGCCAGGAAAAGAGATCGGTCAGGGCCCCCACCATAAACCGGCCGGTCATGCCGCCGATGCTGGTTCCGCCTATGTAGATGCCCATGACCCGGCCCAGGCTGCCCGGATGGATGACTTCACCGATGTAGCCCATGGCGATGGCCGGGAAGCCGGCTAAAACAGCGCCTTGCAGAAAACGGAGCACCAGGAGCGTCCCGAAGGAGGGTGCCAGGGCCGCCAAAAGGCTGAAGGCGCCGGTGGCCGCCAGGGAGACGGTCATGACGACCCGGCGCCCCGCCCGGTCGGAGAAAACCGGCGTCACCAGCATGCAGACGGCCAGGGCCCCGGTGGTCAGGGATACGGACAGGCTGCCCACCACCGGGGTCACGTGGAACTGCCGGACCAACGTGGGCAGGATGGTCTGGGTGCTGTAGAGGTTGGCGAAGGTGACGAAGCCGCCCAGGAACAGGGCCGCTACGACCAGGGGATACTCCCGGCTGCCGGGCTTGATACAGGTCAACTAAAAAGCCCCCCGATCCCCGAGTTTCCCCCATCATCTTACTCCCAACCAGCACCTAACGTCCAATTAATAATTTACGATAGAACAATGCATTTCGGTAATCCGGGACTCTTGACAACCTATAACTTCCGGCGGATAGTCGGCCTTGGAACCATACCTTCAAGCAATAAGGAGCACCCAGCCATGGAGTGGCAGCACCTGGAATACTTTCAGACCGTGGCCCGGGAGCAGCACTTCACCCGGGCGGCCGGGAAACTTTCCCTCTCCCAACCCGCGCTGAGCAGGGCCATCGCCCGCCTGGCGGAGGAACCGGGGGTTCCCCTGTTCGAGCGCAAGGGACGCACCGTATCCCTCAATCGCTACGGGGAACTCTTCCTGGTGCGGGTCAACCGGGCACTCGCCGAAATCACCGGGGGAAAGAAGGAGATCCAGGAACTCGTCAACCCGGAGAGCGGTCAGGTTTCCCTGGCCCACCTGCACACGCTGGGCACCAACCTGATCCCCACCCTGCTCGGTTCCTTCCGCCGCCGGTACCCGCGCGTCACCTTCCGCCTGCACCAGGATAACACCGAACCCATCCTGGACATGCTGGACGGCGGCAAGATAGATTTCGGCCTGTGCTCCCCGGTCCTTACCCGGCGGGGCCTGACCTGGCTGGACCTTAGACCCTCTGCCGTAGAGCCCTTGCCATAATTAAATTGCAGGTGGCCTGGTCTACCAAGAATGTATGGTGTTAACAGTGGGGGGATCATGCTATTTATGCAGATCCCCCCACAAATCTAAGATATGTAAATATATGGCCATGATTGATCTAATAATAGGCATACTAAAGTATCATGATGTTCATTCGAGCACAATGACACTTGATTTCTGCATTGATGCAGTACTATAGTTTAATTTAGGCGATTTTGAGTATTTTACTCCAAGATCTTATAATATCTGGCCTATCCACTAAATGAGCCATCATTATCATGATATGAAACGATGTCACACATCTATCACCATGAGCCTGGGCATTTACGCGGTTCCTTTTTCGGACTCTGCGAAATACCATGGCTTCTTTCAGGAACCTTATTGCCCTTTCGCTAGCTGTGCGCATACTATAAATAGTCTTATGTGTTTTGCTGTACTGGGGAAAATCCCAGTTTATTTGAGGAGTATCTTCTCTCTTGATCCGGTAATAGCGACCAGTGGCATTACCATTGCA
>JAJYZD010000233.1 GCA_021800315.1 Bacillota bacterium
AACGTGGGCACCGACCCGGACTTCGACAGCGCCTTTGCCGAAGCCTGCGGGGACCCGGACTACGGGTATTACGTCACCCAGTCGCTGTTGTGGAGCAGCGAACCGGAACCGTCTGGCTGTACGGGCATCAGCGGCATGCCCGCCTACCGGCCCAACGAGCCGCCGGAAAGCGGCTACGGGCAGCCGCCGGTGTGGCAGTACGCCGAAAACTGCGGCTGCACTATAGATGAAGACCAGTCCACGCTGGCGCCGGGGAACTATCGCTGGTGGCATCCGTAGGGAGAAAGGACCGGGACACCGGTCCTTTTAAGGGGGTCAGGCCAGGCAGTAAGGACAGGACTGTTCGCTGATGCATTCCTGGTGTCCCTTGCACTGGCGGAGATTCATGCTTAAGGTCAGTTCGAGGGTCCTTTTCACCACCAGGGGGTCGAACTGGGTGCCGGCGTGCCGGGCGAGTTCCTCGAGGGCCGCGCGGCTGGTAAGGCTGGAACGGTAGCACCGGGCCGAAGTCATGGCTTCGAAGGAGTCGGCCACGGCGAGAATGCGGCCGGCAAGAGAAATTCCTTCCCCGGAAAGACCCCTGGGGTAGCCTTTCCCGTCGTACCTTTCGTGATGGCTGTGCACCGCCTGGACAACTTCGGGTGGCATCTCGAAGTGCTTGAGGACGTTGGCGCTGTACTGGGGGTGTTGGCGGATAACGGCCATTTCGTCGGCGGTCAGGCGGCCCGCCTTGTTGAGGATCTCCGGCGGCAGGGCGATCTTGCCGATATCGTGGGTGATGGCGGCGACGTAGAGATGGTTCAGCTGTTCGGAGGACAGGCCGAAGGTCTGGCCGATGGCCAGGGCGTAGATGGCCACCCTTTCCAGGTGACCCCTGGTGTAGGGATCCCGCTGCCCGATGGCCGCGGAAAAGCTGTGGATCATCCTCATGTTGCGGAGATGAAGCTCTTGCGGGACGTCCGTCGGGAAGTAAAAACCCCAGGCCATTTCCACCTGGCGGCCGGAGTTGCGCATGATCCAGGTGGTCACCAGGTGGTCGACCGGCTCCTGGTGCAGGTCGGTCCTTATGGTCACCTTGTGGTTGATGATTTCCCTTTCCCGGAAAAGGGTGTCCATGAGGGGCGAGAGGAACCGGTTGCCGCCGTCCATAAGGCGCCCATGGTAAAACACGTCGGAGAAATGCCGTCCCACGGCGGCGCGCGCGGTGAGACCGGTGTCATCGCCGACGGCCTGGTTGACCGAGACCAAAAAACCGTGGCGATCGACGGCTATTACCGGAAACCGGAAAGCTTCCAGGGCATGGCGCGTAAATCTGCGGATCACGGCAAACACTCCGCTAAAATGTGGTCCATCTCATTATTCGGCAGGTTCGCCGGCTAAATTAAGGGGCGGAGCGAAGTTCCCCGTTTGGAAAGGGAAACCATCAGGCTGTCATAGCCGGTCCCACGCCGCCATACACTGGTATCACCGATCAACCGGGTGGTGATAGGCTTGTCCTGGCGAAACCTTATCCTGAGCGCCGTGTTCCTCCTTGCGACCGTTGGACCTGCGGCGGCCCAGAGTCCTGCCCCGGCCGCACCGGCCCCTTACACCAGGCATGTTTTCCTCGTTATGGTGACGGGCTTAACCCAAAAGGCGCTGGCCGGGAGCGACGCCCCCAACCTCAAGGGCCTGGCCAACGCCGGCGTGCAGTTCAAGCACGTGGGAGGGGTGGAGCCGGATACCCTGGCCGCGCAGGTATCCACCCTGGTCAGTGGTCTGGATCCCGCCGGGCATGGCTTTGTCAAAGCGGGGGATTCCCTCGGCGGGTCGTCCCTGCCCGGGTTATTGGAGGCCAGGGGTATAAAGACCGCCCTGGTGGGCGGGGGGGATAGCGTGGCCGGGCTGTGGGCCGCCAAATGGGCGAAACCCGGCCCGTTTGCGAACGACCGGGAGGTCGTGGAGGCCGAGATAGAGGGAATGAACGCTGATCAACCGTTCTTCAGCCTGATCGTGCTCGACGGGCCCGGCAGCGGCACGGGCGGCCTGGCCCGGGCCGACGCGGCCGTGGGACGGCTGTTGCAATACCTGAACCAGTACGGACTTTATAACCAGAGCCTCATCGTCGTGACAGGGACCGGGGAAAACCCCGCCCTGATCCTGCGGGGGTGGCAACTGAAGGAGGGGGCCGTGCTTCCCGCGGCCGGCCTGGTGGACGTGGCTCCCACCCTGGCCGAACTCCTGGGGATCAATCTGCCGGCAAGCGACGGGCTGGTCCTGTGGGACGCGCTTAAGGCGCAGCCGGGGGAAAACGAGCTGTACCTCCTGTCCCGTCGGGTCAACGATCTCAGCCTGGCCCTTTTGGCCGGGCGGCGGAAGATCTACGGTCTGCAGGAAAACGAACGGCAGGTGGCCGAGGAGAGGGCGCGTGTCAATGCCGAGAGGGATTCTTACGGCCAAGCCATCCGGCAGCGGGACAAGGAAATCGAGCGGCTGCACCTGTGGATCAAGGTGATCCGCGCCCTGGGCTTTCTGGCCCTGGCCGCGGCCGGCGCCGGCTACCTGCTGCTGTACCGGTTCCTGAAGAAGAAGTTCCTGTTCTTTACGTAGGGTGAAAGGCCCGGGTGTGCTACCGGGCCTTCGTGCCGTCTGGGCGGGGAGTCCGTTGCCGGTCTTGGAGATACCGGACGACCTTTTAACGGGCGGCAAAAGGGCCCTGCGGCCCGGGGAAGTGCGGCGGCACCCGGCGGTCGGACGAGCGCCCGGCGCAAAAAAACTACCGCACCGGGGAACAGTCGCCGGCCTTCCCGGGACAAGACTTCCGGCCTGTCAGCGCGGGCTTCATCCGGTAGCGGATTTACTTGCCGCACGGCCTGTCGGTTCCACCTCCGCCGCTTATTCCCTGTCGAGCCAGGTAGATACTGTCCGGCCTTTCTTTTCATTGAGAATTTTTAAAAATTTATTTCCCTGTCCGTGTCCAAACATGATACAATAAGCGCAAAGGATTTTTCCGCAGGGGCGTCGAAATACAGAGAAGAATCACCGGACCGGGCAAACCGGATGGGTCGATTTCGCCTGCAGGCGTACCGCGGGCAAGTCCGTACGCCCTCAAAAGAGGTGGAAGACGATCAAGCTGGCCGTATCAGGCAAGGGCGGGGTGGGCAAGACGACTATCGCCGCCGCCCTGATCAAGATGTGGGCTGGGGAAGGACATACCGTATACGCTGTCGATGCCGATCCGGACGCCAGCCTGGCTTCGGCTATCGGTATTCCCGACGAAGACGCCGCCAGGCTCAAACCCGTCGTCGAAATGCGGGATCTCATTCGCGAAAAAAGCGGTGACGGGGCCTTTTACCGTTTGAACCCCGATTTGGACGAGGATCTCCAGGATTACTGCTATCAGCAGGGACGGATCCTTTTTTTACGTATGGGGGGACAAAAGAAAGGCGGCTCGGAGTGCTACTGCCGGGAGAATACCTTCCTGGCCGCCTTGATGAGCACTCTTTTGCTCCGGAAGGGCGACATCGTGGTCATGGACATGGGGGCGGGCATCGAGCACCTCTCCCGCGGCACGTCCAGGGGCGTCGATATCATGCTGGTGGTGGTGGAACCCGGGAAGAACAGTATCAACACCGCGCTCATGGTGCGCCGGATGGCCGGGGAACTGGGTATCGGGAAGGTGCGCTTTGTCGCCAACAAGATCCGTTCGGACAAGGAGCGGGAGTTCGTAGCCCGCCATTTTGCGCCGGGCGAGGTTCTTGCGTATATAGGCTTTGACGACCAGGTTTGGGAATCATCAATGGGCGAGGATTCAACGTTGCCAAGGCCCGGGGGGGAGGTAGAGGGGGCCGTCCGGGAGATCAGCCGGCAGCTTGTCAAGGAGGTGAGGGAGGGGACCGTAGATTCCGGCAGTTGATTGTTCGTGCGGGATTGCAGGAGACTGCTTTAGACGAGAGTTATACAAGGGGAGGTTTTAAGGAATGCCAAGGTTTAGAGATCCGGCCCACACCTGCCGCCCTTCGGCGGCGCCGCGGGTGGTTGACCCCAAGGTGGTCAAGAGGACCATCGACCCGGCGGCCCTGGAAATGCTCGATGTGGCCAAGGAAAGAGGAGTCACCACCTATTTCGACCGCTTCGTGGCGCAGCAGCCCCAGTGCCAGTTCGGCTACAAGGGCATCTGCTGCCGCTTCTGCATGGTCGGACCCTGCCGGATCAAGGGTGAAGAGGGGCCCGCTTCCAAGGGTGCCTGCGGTATCCACGACTGGACCATCGCCGCCCGCTCCACCGGGCTCATGCTCCTGACCGGCACTTCGGCCCACTCGGAGCACGGCCAGCATATCACGGAAACCCTGCATAACTACACATGCGGCAAGGCTCCCGACTACGCGATCAAGGATCCGGCCAAACTGCGCCGCGTCTGCGAACGCGTCGGCATCGCCATCGAAGGCCAGGACGATATCCAACTGGCTAAAGAGCTGACCGAACTGGCCTTCGAAGACTTCAGGCGCCTGGACGGCGAGGGGTATTCCACCTGGCTTTCGACCACCGCCACCAAGGGACGGGTGGAGAAGTTCTTCGACTGCAACGTGATGCCCACCGGCATCTTCAACTCGATCTCCAACCTGGTCAACCAGGCCCACCTGGGCATGGACGACGACCCGGTCAACCTGATCTTCTCGGCCATCCGGGTGGCACTGTCCGACTACATCGGCGAGCACATCGCCACCGACCTGTCGGACATCCTCTTCGGTACGCCGCAGCCGATCCTGTCCCAGGCCAACATGGGCGTGCTGGACAAGGAGAAGGTCAACATCGCCCTGTACGGGCACAATCCGGTTCTCTCCGAGATCATCTGCGACGCGGCCCTGGCCCTGGAAGGCGAGGCCAAGGCGGCCGGCGCCAGGGGTATCAACCTGGTGGGCATCTGCTGCACCGGCAACGAGGTGCTGATGCGCCGCGGGGTGCCGCTCGTAACCTCGTACGCATCAAGCGAACTGGCCATCGTGACCGGGGCGGTCGACGCCATGATCGTGGACGTGCAGTGCATCATGCCCTCCATCCGCACCGTGGCCGACTGCTTCCACACCAAGATCGTGACCACCTCGAGCGCGGCCAAGATCCCCGGCTCGGTGCATATCGACTACCATACCGAGCACGCCCTGACCAACGCCAAGGAAGCCATCCGCGTGGCCATCGACGCCTACAAAAAACGCGATCCGAACAAGGTCCACATTCCGGACGTGAAGTACCGGGCGGTGGCCGGCTTCTCCCTGGAAGCCCTCTTCGAGATCTTCGCGGCGGTCAACCCGGAGAATCCGGTCAGCGTGCTCACCGACGCCATCCTCTCGGGCGAGATCAAGGGTGTGGCGCATTTCGCCGGCTGCAACAACATCAAGCGCTTTGCGGACGACAGCCACACCACCATCGCCAAGGAAATGCTCGCCAACGACGTGTTCGTCATCGGCACCGGCTGCGCCATGCAGGGCTGCGCTAAGGCCGGTCTTCTGGATCCGGAGAACACCAAGTCCTTGGTCGGCCCCGGCCTGGCCAGGTTCCTGGCCCGCCTGGAAGAGAAGGCCAACTTAAGCGTACCCCTGCCGGCCATCTTCCACATGGGTTCCTGCGTCGACAACACCCGGGTCGTCGACCTGATCACCGCTATGGCCAACCAGCTGGGCGTGGACACCCCCAAGGTGCCCATTGTGGCAAGCGCGCCGGAGGCCATGACCGGTAAGGCGGTGGCCATCGGGACCTGGTTCGTGGCCCTGGGCGTGCCCACCCACGTCGGCGCGATGCCGCCGCTGGAAGGCAGCGACGTCATCTACTCCATCGCCACCCAGATCGCCTCGGACGTCTACGGCGGCTACTTCATCTT
>JAJYZD010000016.1 GCA_021800315.1 Bacillota bacterium
ACTGACTGACTGACCATGACAGGGCGGTACCCATTGATCAAGCGCAAAAAAAAAGAGGCCGTCAACTGGCCCCCGTTCTACTGAGCGCAGGGTACCACTTTGGTGTATTTTCCAGTGAGCGAATCCATATGGCGCAATAAACGAGGATGTCATCGCGTAGGCCTGTAAAAAACTTGGTCTGGATTGACGCATGCGCTCCACGGCCTTACGAGGCACGTTTACAAGATCGCACCCTAGCCCGTTTACAGTCAAGTATATCCCAAACGGCTGTCCGAGCGAGGTGGCCGGCCCTATTGACCAGGCATCTACTTCCCGTTGGAGATCCCGACGGGTATCTTCTTCCATGGTCTCCCAATCGACCGGGATACCGCTTAACCCCAACAACCAGCCCCGTTCAAAGGTACTCAATTCCAAGACCCGCGTGACGGCCAGAAGCTGTTTCTGACTGGGCAAGGATCGTCCGTTCTCCCAGTCCATCCACAATCTTTCGCCAAGAAGCGGTTCCCATCTGATCAGCGTCTGAGACAACTCGTTTAAGTGGGGATAACTCGTCACCCGCAAGGAAAAAAGAGTTCTCGAAGAAGGAATTGATGGTAGTGGTACGGGCATCGCTGAGGCTTCCATATTTTCCTGATTATTAAGAATGTCTTCCAAGTAGCCGAAGGGAAATTGAAGAACATTCTCCATTGCGTGCAGTAGGTTGATATGCGGTACGTGCTCATTATCAGATAACAAGCGGGAAATGGTCGATTCGTGGCAGCCTACCAACTGGGCTAATTGTTTGCGCGAAGAAACATTCAACTGGGCCATGCGCCGCCATATCACCCCAAACAAGCGCTTTCGCGCCACAGGCGATGCCCTGCCCCCCTGCTTCGCATGACATAAGTTTGACTCTACCCCCTTCCCCGTACCATTGCTGGGTCAGTCTACCAACGCAGCCGACAGGTGACCTGCTGATAAAATTTTCTTTATCTTTTTGGTTTCTCCTGCCGGCCCACCATGGCTGACTGTCAGTCCTGGACCTGACCTGCGCCACACCTCAGCCATTTTCAGGAGGAGCATCTGCACTACCACAACTGCCCCAAGGGCAACCCAGAGCTTGACGCTGATCCTTTATTCTTTATGCAATACAAAGAGGCTCTATCGCCGCACCAGATAAGGCCGGAAGCCTTGATACATGGGCTTTTTTCGAGGTCTGAGGAGTTGCGACAGATGTATGAGGTGGACCGAATGACCCTGGACGAGATAGCGGCGGCTGTCGGCGTAAGCTCTACTACCGTAAAGGCCGCGTTCAACGAGATGAAGATAGAGCGGCTGGGCACGCGAGAACAGGCCAGGCTTAAGCGAGAGAAAGATTTTGACCGCATATACGACTTGCACTTCCGGCAGCAGATCCCCATTGCCCAGATTCACAGGCAGTACGGGTTTTCCAAGTGTTACATACGGCAAGTACTAAAGGACCGGGGGCTGCGGCCGGTGGATTGGCGACTGGCATATCATGGGTTAACTGGAATACAGGAAGCCGGTTCGGAAATGGGGGAAAGGCCGGCCAGGGACTAAAACGGTCCAGGGGTGGGATCACTGACCGGTTTGAGGAGTGTTTTAGCCCCAGCGATGAGGCATTTTGGCCGGTTGGGGAAGAACTGCGGGCTGGAAATTGGGGAGGCAAGGAAAGGGGAGGACCAAGGGAAAATGGACTGGGCCAGGTGGGCCACCTTTTTCCCAGGGGCCCGGCCGGGGCAAAGTGGGCGGGCTGGAAATTGGCGACCAGGGAACCAGGGGCAGGTCCAGGGAAAAACAAGCAGGAAAAATCCACCGGTCTTCAGAAAATAGACCGGGTATGGTAAAATACGAATGAGAGGGTGACCAGATGCCCCGGATAGACACGCCGGTAAAGCGGCTGTTCCAACTCCGGCCGGCGGACTGGGCCATGTACATGGACCCGCGCTGCCAGGAGGAGTGGGTGGACTTTTTCAGGACCGACTTCACCCCAAGAAAGGAATCCATGCTGGACAACGTTCTGGAGATAGCGGACCCGGCCGGCCCGTACCTGCTTCACCTGGAGCCGCAGGGCTACAATGACAAGACGCTTCCGGCCAGGATGTTGCGCTACAGGTCGGACCTATGGGAGTCAACGTTGACGGACGGTCGCGGAACGCCGCCCGTAAGGCAAGTTGTCATTTTCTTCTATGAGGCCGACGACAACGGCCTCCACCGTCTGCGGGACCGGTGGGGCGGAGGAATTCTTGACTATGGCTATACCGTGCTGCGGGTGTGGGAACATTACAGGCGGGATGTTATTGAGTCCCGGCTGGTAGGGCTGTACCCCCTGCTGCCGCTGATGAAGAGCGAGAAGCCGGATGAGACTCCCCGCGAAGCCATGGAACAGAGCATAGGGGCCGTCCAGGATATCGAGGACGAGGCGGTAAGAAAGGACCTGCTGGCGGTCATGGCGATCCTGGCCGGCGGAAGGTACTCGCCGGAATTGGTACGATCAATGATCAGGAGGGAAATGATTATGGAGTCGGCAGTCTTTCAAGAGTGGGTCAAGGATATTGTCGAGGAGAAAACGGCTGAGGCCAGGATCGAGGCTGAGGCCAGGGCCAACCAGGAGGCGATCTGCCAGTTCCTGAATGACAGGTTTGGGGACATCTCGCGTGACCTTCAGGGGCGGGTCAAACGGATCGGCACTGCTGATACTTTACATGCAATCTTGAAAAAGATATTCAGAGCAGACTCGCTGAAGGACGCGGCTGACGTGGTGGACAAGGCCAGCCGGGGGCAGGGATAGGGCCGGGCAGGCTTCACCTTCTGGGCCTCACCCTGCGGGGTGGGGCCGTTCTGTTTTCCGGGCCGGCGGTGGTCCACTTTGACCAGCCGGGCAAGGTGGGTAAATTGTCAATTCCGGGCCGCCTAAGCCACTCAAGACCGCTGGGACAGCATGGTGGGTGAAGCATTTTCAAAAATGCCTGAATATTGCCGGGAGAATTACCGTCTCCAGTCTGACCAGGCCGGAAGGGGTATTTTGTCTCGAAGATCTGATGCGCCTGGTACGTCATGATTTGGATGTCTTGGCATAACCGGGGGGCGTTGTAAAGAAGCGTAGAAAAGGCAGGTGAATTTGCGGACGGGGACTTGTGTACCCACTGGTAATGTAATAGGATGTTCGCAGGAAACAAAATGATGCCCCGAGATTTTGTGCCCGAGGATTTGTTGATGTTCGTCAATACGCTCCAAAGATTTGCCCGGCTGCCGCGGCAGGACCAGCGGCTGCTGATCAGGGCGTTCTGCCTTGCGGGATTCGTGCGCCTGGTGATTTTAATCGTGCCCTTTCGCCGGCTGTCTCCATTCCTGGGAAGCCATATGGGGGAGTCGCCGCGGGAGGAGGATGATGCCAGGCTTGCCTACGCCTGGCGGGTCGGACGGACCGTAGAAACGGTAAGCCGTTATACGCCTTGGAAAAGTAAGTGCCTGGTTCAAGCCGTGGTGGCTAAAATCCTGCTCCGGAGACTCGGTATAGCCAACACCCTTTATATGGGGGTGGCCCGAGACGAAGGGGAGGGACTGGTGGCTCATGCCTGGCTGAGGTGCGGCGAGACGATCCTGACGGGAGGCCAGGGGCGGGAGCGGTTTACCGTCGTCAGTACATTCGCCGATGGTGCGCATTCCTGAACGTTTGAATACCGGCAGGAACTGCCGGCCCCTGTTCCGGAACAGTTATGAGGAGATTGGTAATCTTCCTGACGGCGGCCTTGATCCTCACTTTCTCCACGGTAATGTTTCGGACGACGGCAGACTGAACCAGCGCGAATGGGGAAGAGGCCAGCCTTGCGGGCTGACCTCTTTGAACAAACCCAGTCGCGCTGCCGGAACCGTGAACAGCCTCCCGTCGTTTGTACCCTACCGGAAACAAGAACCCAATTGCCTGGATCTCCCCGAAGGAAACACCGACGTGACGCAACCGGGCTAGTATCCACAGCATATCATAACCCGAATGTTCTGTCAACAGGTGTCGAAATGTTTTTTTTGGGGGAAAAGAGCGTCTGATCAATGGTGGTACGGGTTCGGATCGTCGGACTACCAAATGCGGCGGCCCTGGCTTGATGTTTGCGCTTGTTTTCAGGGACACCTTCCCTCATCCTCGTTTCGATTGAGATCCCGATTCTCACTCGGGGTGGACAGATTGGCAGACCGTCATGCCCGGATATTTCACGCGCAAGATCCGGGTCTGATGCCTTCGCGGTGAAGAGATACTCTGGTGCACCTGACCGGGACGGCCGGCGCCATCTTCATCGCGGCTTATCTCGTGCCGGTTTACCGGGCGCGGGTGGGAAAAAGAAGTCACAGCACCATCACACCGCCGTTAACGAAGGGGCGGGGGCTCCAGTGGATGATGTTTCGGGGAAACGTGGAGCCCCCCGCTGTTGAACCGCGGTACCTGTCTCCTGGGCCCAAGCCATTACACTGATAACGGTGGTAAGATCCGGGGTGGGAGCCTACGAAGCATTATAGCGTTGTAGTTGAGGTATATTCCGCCCTAATCGAGTTTTCTTTTTGCCTCGTAAGTTTGGCCTTGTTTCCCATGCCGTCTTCAACCAACAGCTTTTCAAGATTGTGCTCTTGAAAAAAGTTTACAATCGTTGTCTCGACAAACCCGGCCCAATTGACTTTGCGGTTTTCTTCTTCCATTTTTGAATTCATCTCCTAGAGCGATTTCTTAGTCTGCATATGAGTGGGTTTTGTGATCTGCGCAAGTTAAGCTTTGATTTGCAGTCACTCTCTTTTAGTAGTGGGTTGTTGCGGCAAAACTGTAAATTACTTGATGCTAAGTTGCCAAGTGACCTGCCTCCTTGTTGTTCGAAGGTATACTTGCGAGTAGATACGGATCTATTGTAAGGGAAAGATCCCTCAAACGCAATACTTTTTCGACGGTGCCGTCATATTTCAGGTGACTATTTTTAGATTGCGAGGGCGTACCACCTCCATGCCCGGACATAGCAACCGTTATTCCGGCCGGCACAGCACCGTAGGATGCGGGCGAGCGCCGCGGGGGGACCGCGACCGGCAAAGAGCGGCATCCCCTCCCGTTGGGCGGTTCCCGGAGTACGGCCTTTTCGACGGTAATGGTCCTCGATCCCCGGTCATTGTTGCGGACTGTGACGGCGGGTCAACGTCGACCAACCGGGGCCGGACCACCTTGCTGATCCGTATGCCGAAGCGGACGCAGGGCGGCGGGGGTGGTCACGGCATACGGATAATTCCGGCGGATGTCGTGGGGATGGGATACCGTCAAGTCGCCTGTGGTGTAACAGTCCCTTAGGGCATTGCCTTCTCTGCCGGGGTATGAGAGACTGCTTTTTCAGGCGTAAAATTGCCAAGGCCCGGGCGGTGTGATAAAATAGCGAACAGGGTCTGGAAGGATTGCGGTTTGAGCTTGTCCCACGTAACAAGGTACGAGAATAATTAGGGGGGAATAGGCAGGGGCTGCCACGCTTGGCTGGCTACGAAGTTTTACCCCACCTGGTCCTGGTCGGTAGTCGGACGGAATGCGTCCATCAGCGAGCCGGATCTGCTGATGGCTTTCAGTGTCATATTTGCACCATGGATCAAGGATGCCTATTTTATTCCCAACCGTCGGGTTTAAGGCGTCCGGACTTCTGCCGGAAAGTTTTAGCCGCTACTCCTCTGATCCCGACCCACCCTGCGGGCGGGTGTCCCCCCTTTAGCCGGCGTTCAGTGACCCACCCGGACCCGCCTTTGGCGGGTACGCCGCTAACCCACCTATGTTTAGTAGGTGGTCAAGTTTAATGTATCAGTTGTAAGAGTTATGCAAAGGTAATAGGATAATATGCAATCTTCCTCTGTCGATATCCATCCGACAAAGAGCGGTTTCCAAATTTGGGGCATGACTTGGGCCCATTTTTTGAACGACGGGTCTGCCAACTATCTGCCCGGAATTCTTCCCGCCATCCTGATCAGCCTGCACGAACCGGTATCCATGGCCGGGGCATTGATGGCCGCCCTGTTGATCGGTCAGGCGCTCCAACCGCTGATGGGCTGGATTGCCGATCAGATCGGCGGCAAGGGGATGATTATCCTTGGTATTTCGGCGTCCAGCGTTGGTGGAGCCTTGCTTGGGTTAACGGATAGCGTGGCCGCCCTGACCGGTTTTCTTCTGCTCATTGGAGTAGGCAACTCAATGTTTCACCCGCAGGCACTGGCGTCCGTACGGGGGCTGGTTCACTCTCGCCAAGGCTTGGGGCTGTCCGTTTTTCTGGTCGGCGGGGAGCTTGGGCGGGGGCTTTGGCCGGTAATGGCCAGCTTGCTGGTCGTCCGCTACGGCCTCCCCAGCCTGCTTGTGCTGGGTGTACCGGCGGTCTTGACCCTGCCGTTTTTGGTTCGTTACGCACCGCGGCAGACACCGCAGAGAGGGAAGGGCAGGCGGATCGACTGGAGCAGGCATACCGTTTCAACGTCGCTGTTGTTGGGATTGGCTGGGATCAGGTCCACGGTCACCTATGCCATGGTGACGTTTCTTCCCATCCTGTGGCACTTTCGGGGGGGATCGCTGGTAAGCGGCGCTTCCATCGTCAGTACCCTGATCGCTGTGGGAATCGCCGGTAACCTTTTGGGTGGTTACATGATGGACCAGATCGGGAGGCAGCCCGTGCTACTCGTCTCCACTGTGGTGATGGCCGTGCTTGTCCCCATCGTTGTAATCGTCCGCGGGCAATGGATCTGGGTGGTTGCCGCCATTTTGGGCAGTATGTTGTTCGCCGGTTCGTCGGCCACTATCTCGATCGGCCAGGACATCTTTGCTGAGAACCGGTCCATGGGTTCCGGTATCGCCCTCGGCTTGGCCAACGGCATAGGTGCGGTCCTGGTTCTCATTATCGGGCTCTTTGTAAACCGTCATGACATCCCCTTGATCTTTGGGTTGCTGGGCGCTGCCACCTTGCTCTCCACGGTCATTATCTTCTTCCTTCCACGGCACCTGGAGCCGGCGTGAAGGGGTGGACCCCCTCCAGGCTGGGGTCGCGATCCGACATGCGCAGACCTGTCAACTAATTTTGGCGCCCCAATGAGACATGCCGGAAAGGTTCACCATAATCGGCCGGTTCGCCGATTACCAAACCAGGGCCGCAGGACGGATGATCCGGTCTGACCGGTCTTCGGGGTATTCCCGGTCGTAATAATTCCTCCATGGCAGGAATCGCGGCCTCCCCTGTCCAATACATGGCACGGGAGGCCGACGAATGTTATTACTCGCCCGCGGGGACAACCGGCTCATCAACCGTCCCCACCGGTAGGGAAACCCAGGGAGTCAGGCCTGTGTATTTACAGCCCATCCACTTATTCACAAACAGGATCCGGGACCTGTGCATAACGTGGATTTGCGGCCGGATGGTTTTGGGGTGCCGCATAAAGCGCTTTCCCCCCGTATCCCGGATTTTCAACTTACTCCCCGCGGGACTCCACTTGGGGCTTGACCGCAAAGACAGTTCATTCGCGAGGAGTTCAGTGCCTGGGTTCCCCATCCTGATTGGGCGCCGTGAAATCGACTACTGGCGGTAAAGGGAGAATGACTTATGAAAGTATACACGTTCATGGTTTACCTGGGTGGGTTGCCGCAAAAAAAGCCTGATCCACCCTGGCGGAAAATAGAGATAGCCGGCAGCCGGACACTTGACGACTTGCACGAAGCTACTTTTGACGCTTTCGACCGGGAGGGCGATACCTGCGTTTACGCATTCTTCACAGGGCGGTTCGAGTGCGACCCCCACGAAGGAATCAAATATACATCACCGGAAGGGATGACCGGGAGGGGAGAGCGGGATTCCACGGAAACCACGGTGGAATCCCTGGGCCTCAAGGTGGGGGAATATCTGCGCTACGTTTTTAACTTTCCTGCCGAATGGTGGCACGTTGTCGAAGTGACGGATATTGAAGAGCGTGAGGAGGGGGCTTTAAGATATCCGCGGGTGATAGAGAAACGTGGTGAGTCGCCTGGTCCGGAGGACTGGGTTGCATACCTCAATTCCGCACTGCTGTTCCCTTTCGAGGCCGAAGTTTCGGAGTGCCAGGACGATGGTCCGTTGCGCATGGGTGACCGGCTGGTTGTCGGGAAGGTCGTCCGGGAAGACGACAAGTACGGTGTGCTTGTCGAGGGCAGGGTGGGACGCCGGAAGTTCCATTTTGCCTTGATCGACTTGGAGTTGGTGGACCAGGATTCTCCCAACCGGAGGGCTGTCGACGAGTACAAGGAGTGGTTCCCTCGCGGGTAGACCATGGCCTGTGGTTTGCGGTCCGCGGGACTCTCCCGGCCCAAACACCGGGGGGTCTCGTTCCTGGTACTTTGGTCCCATTGCCATGCGGACCGGGTTTCCGGCCGGCCGGCAATGTCACGCTAGAACGTAAAACCTTTGCCCATTACCTCGACGGTTTCCGTCACGAAGACAAAAGCCTTTTTGTCTATTTCGGCTACGATCTCCTTTATCTTGGCAATTTCGAAATGGTTCACGACACAGTTGATAACCATCTTCGAGTTGCCGGAAAAAGCCCCTTTCCCTTCCAGGTAAGTTACCCCGCGATGCATCTCACCCATTATCCGTTCCGCTATTTCCGTATTATGCTCGGATATTATGGTTACGTATTTGTTTTGATTGATGCCGCTGACCACCGAATCCGTAACCTTGCTGCCAACCCACATGCTGATGGCTGTATACATGGCTATTTTTAGATCGAAAAAGAAAAGGGACAGGGCCAGGATCAGGATATTGCAATAGAAAGAGGTCGTTCCGATGGAGATGTTTCTTTTCTTCTTCATGATCAGGGATATGATGTCCGTGCCCCCCATGGAAGCGCCCTGCCTGAAGGTGATGCCGCTGCCCAAACCGCCGACTACGCCCGAAGCGATGGCGGCCAGGAATATGTCGATGTGGGGCCTGGGGATAAACGGTCCCAGCAGGGGCAACATGATGATGAGCATACCCGCCCCGACCGCGCTGTAAACGATCAGTTTCCTGTCCAGGACCAGGAGACCCCAGATAAAAATCGGCAGGTTCAGAACAAATATGCCGAGGTAAAAGGGAACGGGAAGCGTGTAGTGGGCTATCAGGGCCAGGCCGGACACGCCGCCCGAGAGCAGCCTGTACGGCAACACGAAAGCCTCGTAGGATATGACCAACAGGATGGAACCCAGGATTATGCCGGCCAGTTTCCTGCCGACGGTTATGGTGTTCCTTTGCAACCTGGCCAGTTTGACTTTGGTTTTCCTCTTCACGGACGGCCTCCCGGATATTTTGACTTGGATGTTGCCTATGGCCGCCAGGAGATCGTGAGCGTGGCCTGCTCCAGGGGAAACACTTCGACCATGGGTCCGACGCGGAAGAGAACGTTGAAACGGAACCTTGTTCGCCCCCCGGAATCGGCACGTCGACCAGTTCGAAACCGGCTCCGGGCGCGTTCGCCCGCACCGCTTTTATGGCGGCACTTCGTTTTCCCGGACTTCCTGTCCATATGATACTACGGCCGGCAGGGGAAGGGAAGGGAACGGTTGGCATTCCTCTTTTTTCGGGATATAATGGAGCAAAGCCAAGTCCAACGGTGGAGGGAAGCCCATGCTGTATGCAGTCATCATGGCCGGTGGAACCGGGCAGCGGTTCTGGCCCCTGAGCCGCAGGGCCAGGCCGAAGCAGTTTCTGCCGCTTATGGGGGACCGCACCATGCTCCAGGCCACCGTGGACCGGCTCACCGGATGGATCCCGGAGGAAAACATCATCGTCGTCACCGGCCAGGCGTACCTGGATACGGTGAGCGAACAGCTGCCGCGGATCGGGAACGTCCTGGGCGAACCCTGCGGGCGGGATACGGCCGCGGCGGTGGGGCTGGCCGCGCGGCAACTCGTGGACCGGGACCCGGCGGCGGTCATGGCCGTGCTGCCGGCCGACCATTTCATCGCCGACCCGGAGAGGTTCCAGACGGTGCTCCGCGCCGCCGCGGGGTGGGCGGCGGGCGGCGAGTGGCTGGTGACCATGGGCGTCCCTCCCACCCGGCCGGATACCGGCTACGGATACATCCGCCGGGGGGAAAAGATGGATGGAGACGTTTACCGGGTGGAGAGGTTCACCGAGAAGCCGGACGCGGAGCGGGCCCGGGAATTCCTTGCCAGCGGTCGCTACCTTTGGAACAGCGGTATGTTCGTTTGGCGGGCCGACCTGATCCTGCGGCTGATCGCCCGCTATCTGCCGGAGTTGGCCGCCGGGCTGGCCGGAATCGGGCGCGGGGAAAAGCTGGCCGAAGTGTACCCCCGCCTGCCCAGGATATCCATTGATTACGGCGTTATGGAGCGAGCGGACCGGGTGCTGGTTCTGCCGGGGGATTTCGGCTGGGACGACGTCGGCTCCTGGCCGGCCCTGTGCCGGGAAGCGGGGGAGAACGTCCTGGAGGCGAAAGGGGTGTTCCTGGAAACCACCGGGAGCATCATCCGCGTGCCCGGCCGGGTGGTGGCCACCCTGGGGATCAGGGACCTGGTCGTGGTGGACGACGGCGATTGCCTGCTGGTCTGCGCGAAGGAGCGGGCCGTCGACCTGAAGCTCGTTACCGGCGCCCTGGCGGAAGCCGGCTTCGCCGACGCGCTGTAAGGCTAATGATACGAGGTCCAGAGGCGCTTTAGCAGAAAGAGGAGTCCTCCGGTCTCCAGGGCGTGGTGACCCTCGATGAGGCGTTTAAACCAGTAGGCCGGAAGTCCGACCATGGTGCGGCGGGAACCGAGGCGGCCCGCCCCCGCCTTGCCGAAGTTGGCGAAAATGCCGCGCATCCTGGGCCCAAAGGGCTGTTCGGCCTCCCCTCGCAAACGGCGGGGCAGGTTCTGGCCGATCCAGTAGCCGCTTTGCACCGCCACCTGGGCGTTCGGGGGAACCGTCTCCCCCCCGGGGAAGCGCATGGCGGCGAGATCGCCGGCTACGTACACCTCGGGGTGGGCGGGCGGGTGGAGGAAGGCGTCGACCGTCACCCGGCCCTGCCGGTCCGCCGGCAGGCCGGACGCCAGGGGCGAACCCCGCACCCCGGCCGCCCAGATCAAAAGGTCATAGGGCAGGACCTCGTCCCCGAGGAGCAGTTCCCCCGGGTGCAAGCCCGTCACCATCCGCTCCTTCCGGATGGTGATGCCCTTACGGGTCAGGAGGCGCTCCACGTATTCGGACAACTCCGGGGTAAATCCGGGCACCAGGCGGGGGGCGGCCTCCAGAAGAAAGATCCGCAGTTCGGCGTTGTCGGCGAGAGCCGCGGCCAGTTCCGTACCGGTGAGTCCCCCGCCCACGATGACGGCCCCGGCGCCGGGAGGCAGGGCGGATACCCGGCTACGGATCTCCAGGGCGTCGTTTAAACCGGTGAGCACCAGGGCTTCCCGGGCCACGTCCTTCAGACCGTAAAACTCCGGTACGGACCCAGGGGCCAGGATCAGGTAATCGTACGGCAGGCCGCCCGACCGGAGGACCACCCGGCGCGCGGCGAAGTCTATCTCTCCGGCCCGGTCGATCACCAGACGGTGGGGTTCTCCTACCACCCGGTCCAGGTCGATGCGGATGTTGTCGGGGGCCTCGCTGCCGGAGACCACTTCCGGCAACTGGGTCGTGAAGTAGTGGTAGGGATCTTCGTTCAGCAGGGTGACCACGGCGTGGTCCTTCAACTCCAAGAAGGCCGTCAACCCCGCGTAACCCGCTCCGACGATCAAAATTTCCATGGCCGTATTGTAACCGGTTTAAGGCCGGATAATCCCGGCCGGATTCGGCCCGTAGAAATAGGCGGGCGTCCCGGGCTTGACCTTCGATACGTTCGGCTTCTACGGTTGGCGGACGAGGATTGATCCGGGGAAAAGGGGTGGGGGCAAATGGCCGATAACAAGGTGCAGATGGTAATTGACGGCATGACCGGTGTCGGTAAGACAACCCTGGTCGAAATCCTGGCCAGGGAGCTGGACCTGGAGCCGTTTAACGAAATATTCGAAGACGAGAACCAACTGTTGCACAAGTTCTTTCATGACCGGACTAAGTGGGCTTTTCCGATGCAAATCAGTTTCCTGAACCACAGGTTCAGGCAGTATAAGCAGGCATGCCGGCTTAATTCGGCCATAATGGATCGCTCTATTTTTTCCGATAATATTTTCGCCTTGATGTACAAAGAACTCAGCTATTTTACCCCGGAGGAATACAACGTCTATTTCGATCTGTTGCAAAACATGTTGGAGCACATAAGGCCGCCCATGTTGATCGTTTATCTGCGGGTCTCCGCCAAAGAGGCTATCAGGCGTATAAAAAAGAGGGGGAGGCCGGACGAATTAGATGTTGAAGATAATTATTGGCGAAAGCTCTGCTCCTTTTACGACGACATCTACAGGCATTACTCAGGCGATTTACTTGTAATTGATGTTGACGCATTGGATTTTGTGCGGTTCAAGGACCACAGGATCCGGATTGTCGGTGAAATAAAAGAAAGGTGGGAGTCGCTTCTCTCCTCCGGGGGGGACTTTTCCCGGTATACATCGCCGTAACCGAAGCACACCAACACCAGGGAAAGGAAGATTGTATGCTGTTGTCATTTAAGGGGATCAAACCCCGGGTGGCCGAAACCGCGTTCGTAGCCCCCGACGCCACCCTCGTCGGCGACGTCACCGTGGGGGACCAGGCCAGCATCTGGTTCGGGGCCCGGCTGAGGGGCGACATGGGCCCAATCGTCGTGGGCGCCAGGAGCAACATCCAGGACAACGTGATCATCCATCTGGAGATCGACGGCCGCACGGTCATCGAAGAGGACGTCACCGTGGCGCACGGAGCCGTCCTGCACAACTGCACCCTCAAAAAGGGCTGCCTGGTGGGCATGAACGCCGTGGTGCTGGACAACTCGGTGGTGGGAGAGGGTGCCATGATCGCGGCCGGCAGCGTGGTGGTGCCGGGCAGCGAGATTCCGCCCGGTTGCCTGGCCGTCGGCATACCGGCCCGGCCGAAGAAGGAACTCTCCGGCGGCTCGCTCAACTGGGTGGATAAGAGCGCCGACGCCTACGTCCGGCTGGCGGAAAGCTACCTCAGGGAAGGCACCGGGAGGGTTTTTTCGCCGGAAGGGTAAATAATGTTTACAAAGCTCCCAGACCGTGATATAATACTATCGCCTGAGGTTCAGGAACAAGCAAGAGCGAAAGCCTCCATCTCGATTGCCATCGGTAGCGGGGAACAGGTCTGCTTTATTCCCTGGTCGCCGGAGGGCAATAGAAATCAAAGGAGGTTTTTTTGTGTTCGAGGACAAGATCCTGACCTGTCGTGACTGTGGGAGAGAGTTCGTCTTCTCGGTATCCGAGCAGGAATTCTTCGCCGAGAAAGGGTTCACCAACCTGCCGGGGCGTTGCCCGGAGTGCCGGTCGGCCCGCAAACAGAACAGTCGGGGCGGCGGTGGCTACGGCCAGCGCGAAATGTTCCCGGCCGTGTGCGCCGCCTGCGGGCGGGAGACCCAGGTGCCGTTCCAGCCGCGGGGCGACAGGCCGGTCTACTGCCGGGACTGCTTCTCGCAGAACAGGGGTTACTAGGCCACAGGAAAAAAGACCGCCGGTCAAGCCGGCGGTCTTTTTTTTACCCGTATGCGACCGCCCTTATTTGGTTACACATGGTAAGAGATGTTGTTCTTGGGAGGCGGCGCGCCCTGTTCCTGTTGGCACTGAAAAACGTTCTGCGAAAAAAGGCCGTGGCCTGCCTGGCCCTCCTGGGTGTGGGACTGGGCAGTTCCCTGATCATTGTTCTGCTCTCCCTGTCCGGAAGCCTGAACCGGAACCTGGACCGGACCGTCTCCGCCCTGGCGGGTAAACTGGTGGTATCCCCCAGGGACGCCCTTTTCGGCGGCATCTTTTTCGGTTCGGGCACGCCGCTGCCGCCCGGGGACCTGGCGACGGTGCGTGAAACGAAAGGAGTTCGGAATGCCTACGGGCGGGTGTCGGCCAGTCTGCACCCGGCCGACTTTCCGGACCTGGTCCTGCCGTTCACCGGCTATTCTCCGGAAGAGATTCAAGCCGCCGCCGGTACGCCCTTCGCCGAAGTGGTGCGCGGGCGGGCGCCGGCCAACGACAAGGAGATCATCGTCGGCCGGAGGCTTGTTGACACTTTGTCTTTCCTCGGCCGCAAACTGGCGGTGGGAGATACCCCTTCGTTCCAACTGCCGGACGGCGCTACCATCGACCTGCGGGTGACCGGGGTCTTCCAAACGGGGGACGAGATCACCGACACTTCCGTCGCCGGATCAATCGGCCTGGCCAGGCAATTGGCATCCCTGCCCCAAAACGACTATTCCAGCCTGGCCGTCCGGGTGGAGCGACCGGACGAGGTGCTGCCCGTGGAACAGTCCCTCCTCGCGGAGATGGCCAAAAGCGATCCGCCCGTACAGGTGGTGGCGCCCAAAAACCTGCTCGACCCCCTGGCGGCGAGCACGAAGGCGGTCGACCGGCTCCTTCTCGCCATATCCTTGTTGAGCGCCCTGGGCAGCACCCTCTTCATCTCCATCATCATGTCCATTACCGTCGTCGAAAGAATGAAGGAATTCGCGGTTTTAAAGGCCGTCGGCTGGTGCGGCCGGCACGTAACCACGCTGGTGCTGGCCGAATCCCTGATCCTGAGTCTGGCCGGCACCGCCCTGGGGCTTGCCCTGGGCTGCGGCGGCGCCCTGGTGTTGGGCCGGTGGCTGAAGCCGGGGGTCCCCGCCTGGCCCCAACTGGTCCAGGTGGCCGTACTGGCCGTCCTCGTGGGCACGGTCGGGGGCATCTTCCCGGCCTGGCGGGCCGGCCGGGTAGCCCCGGCCCTGATCTTGCACCAAGGTTAGCCGGGAAGGAGTAACGAACTTGATCCGTTGCGAGAACCTGGAGAAGACCTATGGATCCGTAAACGTCCTCTCCGACTTCAACCTGTCCCTCCCGCGGGGGGCTTTTTGCGCCCTGGTGGGACCGAGCGGCGGCGGCAAAACGACCCTTCTGAACATCCTGGGCGCCCTGGACCGGCCCACCGCGGGCCGGGTGGTGCTGGACGGCACCGACCTCACCGCGTGTCCGGAAAAGGCCCTCTACCGGGTGCGCCGGGACAAGGTCGGCTTCGTCTTTCAGTTGTACCACCTCATTCCGGCCCTGAAGGCCTGGGAGAACGTGCTGGTGCCGGCCGTACCCTGGGGTTCGGCCGGTCTGAAAGAGCGGGCCGGGAGCCTGTTGTCCATGGTAGGCCTGGCCGGCAAGGAAGACCGCCGGCCCGGCCAGCTGTCCGGCGGGGAACAGCAGCGGGTGGCCGTGGCCCGGGCGTTGCTTTTGGATCCGCCCATCATCCTGGCCGACGAACCCACCGGCAACCTGGACCGGGCCAGCGGGCGGAAGGTCATGCAACTGCTGCGGAGGCTGAACCAGGAACTGGGCAAGACCATCCTGGTCGCCACCCACGACCCCGGGGTGGCCGGGGGGTGTCAGAGCGTCATTGAACTGGGGCAGTGACGCCTTTCCATTGCCGGGCGGATATGGCCGGGACGGGTTTCCCGACGGGCAAGGGGTGCTCCGGGCCAAATACCTATGACCGGCTCCTCGCCTTCAACTTCTTTACCGCTCCTCCCATGCCTTCCAGCGTCAGTTCGAACATGGGGAAAACCTGGCCTACCAATTCGATGGTGTAGGCGCCTTCGGCGTTTTCCCATCCCCTCTCCGGAATGGGGTTGAGCCAGGCCGTGTGGGTGAAGTGGCCGGCCAGCCGTTTCAGCCATGCCAGGCCCGGCTCTTTGTTCGCCGCGTTCCAGTCCAGGGCCCCGTAAGGCATCAGCAACTCCCCGGGGGACATGGAGGCGTCGCCCACCAGGAGCAGGCGGTAGTCCGGGGTGAGGAGGCGGAGCAGGCGGCTCACCGGCAGGGAGGCGTTACGGCGGCACATCGGCTCCAGGAAGACGTCGTCGTAGACGCAGTTGTGAAAGTAGTAGAACTTGAGGTCCTTGAAGTGGGACGACTTGTTCACGGCCTGGAAGAGCCGGTTGACCAGGGTGGAATACTGGTTCATCGAACCGCCCGAATCCAGGAGCACCACCAGCTTGAGCGTGTTCTTCCGTTCCCTGGTCCAGACGAGTCGCAGACGGCCGGCATTGTTGCCGGTGGTCTCGATGGTTTCGTCCAGGTCCAGGACTTCGGGCTGCTCCTCGTTATGGGCGGAGAGCCGGCGCAACTGTCTTAAGGCCACCTCGAACTGGCGGGTGCCCAGGGTTTCGTCGCGGCGGAAGTCGCGAAAGGCGCGCTGGGCCGCTACCTTGACCGCGGAGCGGTTATGGGAGGCGCCGCCCAGGCGGATGCCCGCCGGGTTGTAGCCGCTGTGCCCGAAGGGGGAGGTTCCGCCGGTGCCGATCCAGTGGGCCCCGCCGTGGTGGGCGGCGTCCTGGGTCGCCAGGCGCGTCAAGAGCCGGCGGCGGAGTTCCTCCAGGTTCCACGCCTCCCAGGGTGGCCGGTCCGGGGGAGCATCGCGGAACAGGTCGTTCTTTTTCAGCCACTCCCAGACCTGGTCCGCAACTTCAGGCGGCGTTTCGATGCTCCCGAAATACTGCCGGAAAGAACGGTCGAAGCGGTCGAAATCGGCCTCGTTTTTCACCAGGACGGCCCGGGCCAGGACGTAGAAGTTGTAGAGGCTGGATGCGGCCAGACCCCGGTCCAGGGCTTCCATCAGATCCAGCCATTCGGTCAGGGAGACCTTGAGGCCGTTTTCCCGAAGCAGGAAGAAAAAAGAATCAAACATCCGGGGTCACCCTTTATGCGCCCGGAGGTAGCGCTCGAAGGTCTGGTGGTCGCGCTGCCTCTTGAGCAGGACGCCGGTAAAGGGCATTTCCCGGGTCAGGGCTTGCGGGTCGATGCCGCCCAGCACCAGGGCCTGCACCCAGTCGAGGAGTTCGCTGGTGCTCGGCTTCTTTAAGAGGCCCGGGACGTCGCGCAGCCGGTAGAAGGCGTTGAGGCACTCCCGGAGCAGGTTTTGTTCCAGGTCCGGATGATGCACCCTGACGATTTCGGCCATGGTTTCCCGGTCGGGAAAGGCGATGTAGTGGAAGACGCAGCGGCGCAGGAAGGCGTCCGGCAGTTCCTTCTCGGCGTTGGAGGTGATGATGGTCACGGGTCTTTCCCGGGCCGCGACGGTTTCCCGGGTCTCGGGGATGAAAAAGCTCATCTGATCCAGTTCCCAGAGCAGGTCGTTGGGGAATTCGGGATCGGCCTTGTCTATCTCGTCAATCAACAAGACCGCCCTCAAAGGCGCGGTCAGGGCCAGGCCCAGCCGGCCCAGCTTGATGTAGCGGCCGATGTCGGATACGTCGCGGCTGCCGAACTGGCTGTCGTAGAGCCTCTGCACCGTATCGTAAACGTACAGGCCCTCCCGGGCTTTGGTGGTGGACTTGATGTTCCAGGTTATCAGTTCCATGTCCAGGGCGCCGGCTATGGAGGCCGCCAGCATGGTTTTGCCCGTGCCCGGCTCGCCCCGGACCAGCAGCGGCCGGCCCAGGACAAAAGCCGCGTTGACCACCTGGAGCAGGTCGGGAGTAACGATGTAGTCGGCGCTGCCGCGGTAGGAGGGTGGTACCTGGGTCATGCCGTCATCTCCTTTTTTCTCCTTTCCAGTATACCACCGTTCTCCCCGTTCCGCCATCCTCCGCCCTGGCAAAGCCGGTCCAGCGGTGGTATAATATTGCACGGCGAAAAGTTTGGACGGAGGTTTTTTCTTGCTTTCCCTGGACGACCTTTGCAGCAAGCTGACATCCATCGACGGACGCGGCTACAAGTCCTACGCCGCCCTGGAAGGGGTATACCGGGGGCGGCGCTTTGTCCTGTACATCGACCACGTGCAGGCCGATCCCTTCGCTCCCCCGACGCGCTGCCGGGTGCGGGTGAAAGACGCCGGCATTCCGCCCCGCCTCTACGCCAACGCGGTGAGGCGGGTGGCCCTGGAGGATTACCTGACCCGCCGGTTCCTGCACCAGCTGGCCCGCCGGGGTCCGGCGATGGCGATGCAGCGTCCGGGCCAGGAGATCCTGCCCCGCACCTCCGTCGTGCTGACCCCGGATTTCCTGGAAGCCCGTTTCACCGTCAACCTGCCGGCCCGGGGCCGGACCGTGCCGGGCCGCGACGCGGCGAACATTTTCGGCCGCTTGCTCGGGGAGGTCGTGGAAGGCTGCCTGTTTTGGAACGCCCTGGACGGGGAGAAAGTCCGCCTCTGGGTGGAGACGGCCGAGGACCAGTCCGCCTTACGCGCCCAACTGCCGGCCCTGGGCCTGGTGGCTTTCGTGGCGGACGGCTCGCTTTTGCCCCGGGAGAGCGGGATCAGCGACCTGCCGGTCAGGGGGGAAGTGGTGTCTTTCCAGGCGCCGCCGGAGCTGGCGGTGGAGATGAAGGCGCCCAACCGGGGAGCGGTGCGGGGCATGGGTATCCCCCGGGGGGTGACCCTGATCGTGGGGGGAGGGTACCACGGCAAGTCCACCCTGCTCCGGGCCCTGGAGAGGGGTGTCTACGACCATGTTCCCGGCGACGGACGGGAACTGGTGGTCACCGTTCCGGGGGCGGTGAAGATCCGGGCCGAGGACGGCCGGGCCGTGACCCGGGTGGATATCTCCTCCTTCATCGGCGAACTGCCGGGAAACATCAAAACCACTTTCTTTTCCACGGCGTGCGCTTCCGGCAGTACCTCCCAGGCCGCCAACATCGCCGAGGCCCTGGAGATGGGGGCGGACCTCCTCCTGTTGGACGAGGATACCTGCGCCACCAACTTCATGATCCGTGATCATTACATGGAACAGCTGGTGCACGCCGAGCCCATCGTGCCCTTTACCCGGCGGGTCGGGGACCTTTCCCGGGCGGGCGTGTCCACCATCCTGGTGACCGGCGGGGCGGGCGACTACTTCGGCGTGGCCGACCGGGTGGTCATGATGCGCGACTACGTACCAACGGATGTCACGGTCCGGGCCCGGGAGATCGCGGCCGGGATAGGGGGGCGGGCCGGGGGCGGGCCGGTCAAGGTAACCGCCCGGGTGCCCATGGCGCGGGCCTTCGTCCTGGGCGAGGAGGACCGGGTCAAGACCCGGGGGATGAACATCTGTTACGGACGGACGGAGATCCCGCTGTCCGCGGTGGAACAACTGGTGGATCCGTTCCAGGCCAGCCTGATAGCCGAGATTATGCGGTACGCCGGCAAAAAGTATGTGGACGGCGACCGGACCCTGCGGGAGGTCGTGTCAGCCGCCATGGACGACCTGGAACGGTACGGCCTGGACGTGGTTTCCCGCTTTCGCGGCCAGCATCCCGGAGAGTTGGCCTGGGCGCGCGGCTTCGAAATAGCGGCGGCGTTGAACCGTTGGCGGGGTCTGGCGGTCCGCTGAGACAACCCTTTCAAATCGGGGAGGGGCAAGGATGCGGCAGCTGGTGGCGGTTTTCCTCGTTCTCCTGGTGTTGGGGATGCCCACGGCCGGGTCCGCCGACCTGGCAAGCCGCAGCCAGGCCATCGGGCAGGAACAGGCCCTCCGGCGGCAGGAGCGGGACGCCGCCCTGACCCTGCTCTCCCTGGACGAGCAACTGGCGGCCGGCCGGGCGAAAGCAGCCCGCATCCAGGCCGGGTTGCCGGCCGCCGGCCAAGCCGTGTCCGCGGCGGTCACCAGGCTCAATACGGCCAGGACCCGGCTGGCACTGGACCAAAAGAGGCTGGGAGAGTGGCTGAACTTCCTTTACCGCTACGGCGACGTGTCCCTGGTGGCCCAGGTTCTGGAGGCGAAAAGCTGGAGCGACTTGGAAAGCCGCCTGGTTTTCGTGACCGATCTGATGGAAAACCAGGCCGACCTGTGGCAAAGGGCGAAGGTGCGGGAGGCGGATCTGACCAGGGCGGTCGCCGGCCTGCGGAACAAGCAGGACGCCATGCAGCGGGAAGAGGCCGACCTCGCCGCGACGGTAGCGGCATTGGGAAAAGAGCGGGAGACCAGGCAGGCCTATCTGGCCTCCCTGGAGCGGCAATCGGCCGTTCTGGCCCGGGAGGTGGCCGGGGAAGATGCCCTCTGGGTGGCCGCCCTGCAGCCCCTGACCAGCGTATTGAGCGACCTGGGCAACCTGCCCTGGGACGGGATGACGCCGGACAACGTAAGCTTCGGCTTCGACCAGGTAACCCTGGAGTTTTCCGACTCCACCCTCACCGGCGTGCTGGACAGCGGCGGCGCCACCCTGCAACTGGCCGCCACCTCTTCCGGCGTGGTCATCAGCGGCTCGGCAAACGGCGTTCCGTTTAAATTGAAGGCGTCTCTCGCCGTGGCGGGACCCCGCACCGTGCAACTGGTGCCCAAAGAGTTGGACCTGGCCGGCCTGCCGGTGCAGCCAAACACCATGACGGCGGTGACGGGCGACAATCCCGTCTTCAACCTGCCGGCGGAGGATCCGCAGTGGAAGCTGTCCGCCATCAACACCGGACCGGGGTACGTCGACTTCTTATTCGGACAGTAAGAGAGGCAATGTGGATGGAGTTATCCGTGGTTCTCTTCGACCTGGACGGCACCCTCACCGATTCCGTTCCCCTGATCGTCCATACCTACGAAATCGTGTTCCGGGAACTCGGCCTGGTCTGGCAGCCGGTTGCCGTGACCGGCATGATCGGACTCCCCCTGCGCTCCATAGCGCGAACCTTCGCCGGCGAGCGGGACCGGGAGTTCCTCTCCCTGTACCAGCAGCACTACTTGCGGGATCATGACCGTTTGATGCGCTCCTTTCCCTGGACGGAAAACCTGCTCGACAGCCTGGGGGGACTGCGCCTGGGGGTGGTAACGTCCAAGGGCCGGGGGGGAACGGACCGGACCCTGTCCTTTACCGGACTGGCCTCACGCTTCGAGGTGGTGGTCACGGCCGAAGACACCCCCACCCACAAACCCGATCCCGGGCCGGTGCTCTTCGCCCTGGAGGCCGTGGGGGTCCAAGCAGAGGCGGCTGCCTACGTCGGTGACAGCCCCTTCGATATTCAAGCCGGCCGCTCGGCCGGCACGTTGACCGCCGGAGTGACCTGGGGCGCCTCCCCCGGGGCGCGCCTTGCGGACTCTGGAGCCGACGCCGTTTTCGACCACTGGCGGGATCTGGCCGGCTTTCTGAACAAAGGGGTGACACCTTGTATTTCTGGCTGACCGCTTTCCTCGTCCTGGTCCTGGACCAGGTTTCCAAGTACCTGGTCCGGCTGTACCTGGTGCCCTACCGGGTGTATCCGGTGCTGCCCCCGGTTTTTTACCTGACCTACGTGCGCAATCCCGGGGCCGCTTTCGGCTTTCTGTCCCACTGGCCCTTTCTTTCCGTGTTCATCGCCTTTTTGGTCGTCCCCGTGGCCGTATTCATGTACCGGCGGTTTTTTACCGCCGACCCCCTCATGGCCGTCGCCCTGGGCCTGGTCATGGGAGGGGCCCTGGGCAACCTGGTGGACCGCCTGCTCACGGGCGTGGTGACCGATTTCCTCGATTTTCGGGTCTGGCCGGTCTTCAACCTGGCCGACAGCGCCATCGTCGTAGGGGTGGGGATCATCATCTGGTGGTTCTGGCGGAAGGAAGGGAAGGGTTGACGTGCCTGCCTTCGAAATTACGGAGGAGAGCGCCGGGCAAAGGCTGGACCTGTTTCTGGCCGGCCGGCTGGACGGATTCACGCGGGCCCGCGTCCAGCACCTGCTGGCCGACGGCCTGGTGGCGGTCAACGCTTCACCGGCCCGCGCTTCCCGGCGCCTGCGCCCGGGCGACACCGTGCTGGTGGAACTGCCGCCAGCCGCTCCGACGGCCGTTGCTGCCGAGGATATTCCCCTGGTGATCGTTTATCAGGACGACGACCTCCTGGTGATCAACAAGCCCCGGGGGATGGTGGTTCATCCGGCCGCCGGCCACAGCTCCGGCACCCTGGTCAACGCCCTGCTCCACCACGTCCGTGATCTTTCCGGGATCAACGGCGTGCTGCGTCCGGGGATCGTCCACCGGTTGGACCGGGATACCTCGGGCCTCCTGGTGGTGGCCAAAAACGATGCCGCCCACCAGTCCCTGGCCGGACAGCTTAAAGACCGGCGGATGACCCGGGAATACCTGGCCCTGGTGCATGGCCGGCTGGAGGGCGAGGGGGTGGTGGAGGCCCCGGTCGGGCGACACCCGGTGGACCGAAAGCGCCAAGCCGTGGTGGCCGGCGGTAAACCCGCCCTCACCGCCTTTAGGGCCCTGGCCCACTACAAGGGTTACACGCTCCTGGCCCTGAAACTGGGCACCGGCCGGACGCACCAGATCCGGGTGCACATGGCCCACATCGGTCATCCGGTGGCCGGTGACTCCAAGTACGGCGGAGGGAGCGGGGGCCAGTTCCTCCACGCCGCCGGCCTGTCCTTCGACCACCCGGCCGACGGTCGGCGCATGGTCTTCAAGGCCCCCCTGCCCGCGGAACTGGCGGTCGTGCTGGCTAAAATGGAGGACGTCTGACCAGGCCGGCCGCCTCGATGAACAAAGCCCCCAGACCGGCGGCGGTGAGGGGGCCGACCGGTATGCCGTGTAAAAAGAGGATGCCGAAAATGGAACCGGTGACCAGACCCAGGACGATGCCCGGGTCTTTTTTCATCAGGGCGATGCCCTCGCTGTTGAGGTGGGTGGCCAGCACCCCGCCGGCCAGGGCGGTGAGGCCCAGCGGCGAGATAAGCTGCGCAAACAGTGTTCCCACCGAAACCGTCCCGTCCGCCAGGGGGGCCAGGATGGCCATCAGGAGGAAGAGGAGGCCCGTTTCCAGGCCTCTTTTTTCCAGGATGGGGAAGACCAGGTTCAGGTTGATCAACTTGGCGATAAGCAGGACGCCGGCCGCGATGGCGATCAGGTCGGAGCGGGCGAAGATGCCCACCAGGAGGAGGACGACCAGCATGTTGGTCCCGGACATGTCATCCCCTCCGGCCGGCTCTTCCTTGTGGATATTTATGTAAATACGGCCGGCGCTATGCCGGACGTTGGTCAGTCTGCGTAGGTTCGTTGCCGTCTCGTATCCTTTGACCAGGTAAACGATAACGGACACCGCCCGGTTGCTCTTGACCAGGGCGTAGAAACGGCCCGGCACCCGGTTCATCAGGCCGCGTTTAAGGGACTCCCCGGAAAATGTTTTCCGCCCGCACCGGGGCGGGATCTTATCAGTTGCTACATACCACCCTGGTCTCGTTTTTCCCCCTGCCGCTTCAGCGGCTCCACCACCTTTCCCGTCAGGCCGACCCCCCGGTCCCGGCGCTCCAGGATGCCTTCGACCCGGAGGGGATAGCGCCGGGGGCCGAAGAGGTGCTGCCCGTAACGCTGGTAGACGTCGTCGAAAAGGGTGACCTCGGTCAGGCCGGTTTCGTCCTCCAGGGAGAAGAAGACGACGGTCCGGCCGCTCCGGGTGGGAGGCCGGTGCGGTCTTACGGGCACCCCGGCCGTCCTGATCCAGGTATTCCCGGGGCGGGCGCGCAACTGCCGGCCGGTGAGGTAGCCCTCCTTTTGGAGACGGCTGCGCCAGAAGGCCATGTAGTGGCAGTGGAGGTCCAGACCGAGGATCCGGTGCTCCAGGATGTGCTTCTCCAGGGGCGAAAAGTCGGGCAGTGACTTGGGCGGCCCCGTGTCCAAGGCCGCCTGGGGGGAGAGGGGGGGTATCCCGGGCAGCCAGGCCAGGAGTTCCCGCCGGTTGGGATGCAGGCTGTCCAGGGCGCCGCAGAGGATCATGCTCTCCAGGGTGTTTTTCTCCACCCGGGTGCGCTGCCGGAAATCAACCGGCGAAAGGAAGGGGCGCCGGGCCAGGATGTCCGCCAGGGTGGGGCGGTCCATATCCTTTACCCGGCTCAGGGGGACGCGGATGGCACCGTCTTCCAGGGCGAAGGTTTCCCCGCCGGTATTGAGGTCCGGCGGGAGAAAGCGCAGTCCCCTCAGGCGGGCCTCGTTGGCCAGGGTGGCGGGGGAATAGTAGCCCATGGGCTGGTTGTTGAGCAGCGCGGTAAAGAAGTGGGCGGGATGATGGGCGGCGAGGTAGGCCGTCCAGTAAGCGGTGGTGGCGAAGGCCGCCGCATGGGCCTCGCAGAAGCCGTAGCCGGCGTAGCCCTCCAGGCCGGCGAAGACCTCCCGGGCCGTCTTCTCTTCGATACCGCGGGCGACCGCCCGGCGGACGAACTCCTCCCCTGTTTTGCGCATCTCCTGCGCGGAGCGGGCGTGGGTCATCAGGCGGCGCAAGGAGTCGGCTTCGCCGGGGGTGAAGCCGGCCAGGCCGGTGGCTATGGCGATCACCTGTTCCTGGAAGAGAACCACTCCGTATGTTTTATCCAGGATGGGCGAAAGGGAAGGGTGCAGGTGGGTCACCTCTTCCCGTCCCTGGCGGCGGGCCACGAAGGGCTCCACCATGTTCCCCTTGACGGGGCCCGGGCGGATGAGGGCGACGGATGCCACCACGTCCTCGATGCCGGTTGGGTGCAATTTCTGTTGGAGAGCCCGCTGGGCGGGGCTCTCCAGCTGGAACACCCCCACGGTTTGACCGCTTGAGAGCAGTTTGTAGGTGGCCCGGTCATTCAGCGGCAGCTTTTCGTAACCGGATCCGGTGGCTCCGGCCGCGTCCTCAAGGACGCTGAGGGTCTTGAGCGACAGGAGGTCCAGTTTGACCAGGTTCAAGTCCTCCACGTCGTCCCGGTCGAACTGGGCGA
>JAJYZD010000017.1 GCA_021800315.1 Bacillota bacterium
TTCACCACGGTTTTCAGACCGGGGACCTGGTGGTTGCCGACATTCCGAAGGGCAAGTACCAGGGTCGGTGGCGTGGTAGGGTCGTCGTCAGGAAGACGGGCTACTTCGACATCAGGGACGGTACCGGAAAACGGGTCTGCCAGGGCATTTCCGCGCGATACTGCCGTCTCCTGCAGAGAGCTAATGGCTGGCAGTACGAGCGGGAACAATTGCCGGCTGGCGCCGGTGCCGCGATTCCTCCCCATGTCTAAAGCCAGGGGCATCTGCGCGGCAGTTTCGGTGACTCCAAAAAGCCGGAGGAGGAATGAAGTTATTTCAAATGACTATTTCTTTCATGAAGAACATGATATGTTCCGTCGGTCGGTCAGGCAGTTCGTGGCGAAAGAGGTTCAACCTAAAATCGATGAGTGGGAGCAAAACGGCTGTTATGACAAGGCGGTTTTCAAGCGAATGGGCGACCTGGGTTTTTTGGGCCTGTCCTATCCCGCCGGGTATGGTGGACAGGCGGCCGACATAAAGATGTCCCTGGTTTTCTGGGAAGAGTTGTGTCGACCCGGTGCGCTCGGCTTTCCCATGAGCGTGATGGTTCATACGGACATGGCCAGCCCGTCCCTGGCCCGCGTGGGCACTCCTGAACAAAAGGAGCGGTACTTGAAAGCCGTTTGCAGCGGGGCCAAGGTCATGGCCATTGCCATCACGGAACCCAATCACGGCTCCGATGTCGCCAACATTGAGACAAGAGCGGTGCGGGAAGGGGACTATTACAGGGTCAACGGCCGGAAAATGTTTATTACCAATTCCACCCGGGCCGATGTCGTCAATACCGTGGTGAGGACCGGGGGGGCCGGATACAAAGGTGTCAGCCTGTTGCTCATCGATGCGGATACTCCCGGCCTTTCGGTGGGCGGTAAGCTCGATAAAATGGGGATGTGGTCTTCGGATACAGCGGAAATAGTTTTCGAAGATTGCCTCGTGCCCGGGACAAACCTTTTGGGTAAAGAAGGGGAGGGCTTTTACGCCCTCATGGCCGGTCTTGAGCGGGAACGTCTTTCCGCCTGTGCACTTTCTTATATGGGAGCGCAGATCGCCTTGGAAGAGTCGATAAAGTACGCCAAGTCCAGGACCCAATTTGGCAAGTCGATCATTGGGCATCAGGTGATCAGTCACCTGATCGCAGATATGGCAACTGAAGTTGAAGCGGGAAAAAGGTTGGCTTATCATGCGGCGTCTTTGTATGACTCCGGGATAAAGTGCAACAAAGAGGTGTCAATGGCCAAGCTTTTTTGCACAGAAATGGCTTTGCGGGTAATTAATAATGCCGTTCAAATCCATGGGGGTTATGGCTTTGTAAGGGGGTTTGCAGTGGAACGGTTGTATAGGGATGCCAGGTTGGCTACCATCGGTGCCGGGACTTCGCAAATCATGAAACAGGTGATTGTCAGGGAGATGGGTTTGAGGTAGCGTTGTAATCGGGGAAAGGAGATAGTGCTAGAGCAATAGTTTGGGTTAAAGACGGCTTCGAAGGAGTGGTTTTCTTTGGCGGGCAGGGTGGCTATTGTTGAGGTGGCCCAAATAAGTGGTGGTGATTCGAAAGATAACTATTATGATCAGGCCTACCTGGTTACAAAGGAGGTATTGGCTAAAGCCGGAGTAACCAAAGACGAGGTTGGGGCGGTCGTAAGTTCGGCGTCGGATATCTTTCACGGTGGTATTTCCTGTGCCAGCGCTTATTACAACGAAGCCGTTGTGGCCTTTTTGAAAAATTCATCCCGCCAGGACGGCGAATCACTCTTCGCCCTTGTGTACGGGGTAATGCGCATCCTGTCGGGTCATTACGATACGGTGCTCGTTGCCGGTCTTTGCAAGGGTTCGGAAAACCCGCCCAACGACACCTGTACCGGGATGTTCGGTGATCCGTTCTACTTGCGGCCCATTGGCATGAATGAGACCGTTGCGGCTTCGTATCAGATGAGGTTGTATATGGAACGTTACGGGATAACAGAGGAACAATGCGCCAAAGTAGCCGTGAAAAATCTGCATAACGCCTTAAGAAATCCTTATGCGCATAGAAAAGGCCGATATACCGTAGATGATATCCTTAATTCCGGGCGAATCATCGATCCCTTGACCACCTTGCAGATCGCCCCGAAATCAGAGGGATTCGTGGCCATGCTTCTGGCCTCCGAGGAAAAGGCCGCGAAGCTTACCGGGAAACCCGTGTGGTTTAAGGGTTATGGCAGCTCTTTGGACACCTTTCACTTTGGCGACAGGGATTTGCTGCAGGGCCAGTTGAAGAACGCCGCGGCCAAAGCCTACCGGATGGCGGGGCTCACGGATCCCCGCCGGGAGATCGATTTGGCGGAAATCAGCGAACCTTACGCCTTCCAGGAACTCATGTGGTACGAGGATTTGGGTTTTTGCGGGGAAGGTGAAGGCGGAAACCTGATCGACAGCGGCGTCACCCGGACGGATGGCGAACTGCCGGTTAATCCTTCCGGTGGTGTCCTGGCCAATAATCCTTACGTATCCCGGGGTCTTCAGCGGGCGGTCGAGGCGTTTCTGCAAATTCGCGGCGAGGCCGGGGAGAGACAGGTTGCCAAAAAGGTGAAAACAGCCCTGGTCCACGGTACCCATGGTTTTGCCGGACAGTGTCACGCTGTCGCCATACTCGGAAGTCAGGAGTGATTGGAATGGGAAGGGCTGTCGCCGTTGTAGGAGTAGGACAAACAAGGCACGGGCGGCGGATGGATGTCTCCTATCCCGAATTGGTCAGGGAAGGGGTCATGGCGGTATTCGAGGATACCGGCCTGACGCCGGACGATATCGATGGGGTCGTTTCGGGAACGATGCCTTCGATGATGGAGGGGGTCGCCCTAACCCATTTCTATTTCGCCGACGCCATACAGGCGGTAGGGAAACCGGTTCTGAAGACGGAAACCTGTGGTTCCACGGGAATGTCGATTGCCCATACGGCCTATTACTGGATTGCGTCCGGCATGGCTGACGTGATTCTGGCGGTCGGTCATGAGAAGATGAACGAGGGAGACTCCCAGGCTACGATGACGACCGTTGCCGAGCCTTTTTACCAAAGGCCGTTCATATCCGGGGCTCCGGGTGTTTTTTCCATGCAGTCGGCAATTTGGAAGGACCGCTTCGGCCTTTCCGACGAGAAGGTCAGGGAGGCGGCCGCTTACATTTCAAAGACCCATCATGATAGCGCTTTTGATAATCCTTACGCCCATATCAAAATAAGAACCACTATCGAACAAATAGTAAATGCACGGATTATTACCTATCCTGTACGTTTATTGGACGTCTGCCCCAATTCCGACGGTGTCTGCGCGGTTATCTTCGCATCGGAGGAGAAGGCCAGAAAGATGGGCCGGAAGGTGGCCTGGGTCAAGGGTATAGGCTATCGCGGGGACGAGTACTTCTTTGGAGACAGCGACAAAGCCGAGTGGGTAAGCGCGATTGAAGCGGCTAAACAGGCCTATGCACAGGCAGGTATCAAGAATCCCCGGAAGGAGCTTGATGTTGCCGAGGTATACAACCCCTTTACCTTCCAGGAGATGATGCTTTATGAATGCTTTGGCTTTGCGGCGCCCGGGGAGGCTCCGGACCTGGTCTTAAAGGGTACTTTCGCCAGACAGGGCGAATTGCCCTGTGATCCATCCGGAGGGGTTTTGTGCACGAACCCGATAGGGGCTTCCGGGCTTATCAGGGTAGCCGAGGCGGCCTTGCAGGTAACGGGAAAGGGCGGGGCCCACCAGGTGCCCGGGGCCAGGCTGGCCCTGGCCCACGCCATGGGCGGGGTTGCGCAGTTCAACGGGGTCATGATCCTGGGCTCGGAACTGTAGAGTTTAGTGGGGAGGTCAAAAGAAATGGTCAAAGAATATAAAACGATCAAAACCCAGGTTGCCCTTCCTTATGAAATTGCTTATGGCGCCACCTGGACGAGGTTTTTCGAAGGATTTAAAGAAAGGAAAATTTACGGAACAAAGTGTCCTCAATGTGCAAGGATACTTGTTCCCGCGAGGGCTTTTTGTCCCCGCTGCTTCGTGGATACGGAGGACTGGGTCGAGGTTTCCCAGGAAGGAAGTCTTGTATCCTGGAATTACGTGAACTACAGGTACTTCGGCATGCCTACGGAACCTCCCTATGTAGGGGGATTGATCAGGTTGGACGGAACGGATGTGGGTTTTCTCCATCTTATCGGCGGGTTTGGCTTAAGCGATTTAGAAGAGGTCAAGAAAAATGTTAAGAGCGGCATGAAGGTAAGGGCTGTTTGGAGTGATGAAAGACAAGGCAATATTATGGATATTAGGTACTTTGAACCGATAAAGTGAAATGATAAGCAATAAGCCTTGGAAAATCTCTCTTTTGGGTTTCCATTCGGAAAATCGGGCGACCTGACCTGCAAGGAGTGGGAATAACCAGCATGTTGAGAGAAGATTTGCTCGAGGAGTTGAAGGATGCCCGGGAGAGGTACGAGGCGGAGGTACGGCGGATTCTGACCACCGTTCCCGGTGCCCGGGAAGAACACGTCACTTTTTCCGGGCTGGTCGTCAAACCGCTCTGTACGCCGGCGGATACCGCGGAAACGGACTTTTTCCGGGATATATCCTTCCCCGGGGAATATCCTTACACGCGCGGCGTATTTCCCGCCGGGTATCTCTCGCGGGGGCTGCACATAAGGCAGGTCGCCGGATTCGGAACGGCGGAGGAGACCAACGCCAGATGGAGGTTTCTGCTCTCGCAGGGCGCCAACGCCCTCTCCGTGGTGCCGGACGACGGATCGGGCAACCGCGCCGACAGCGACGACGAAAGAGTACGGGGGCTGGTGGGCAAGGGGGGTGTTGCTCTCGATACCCTGTACGATTATGAGACTCTGTTTGACGGGATCGACATGGTCAGGTACCCGTGTCACCTTATCACTACCAGCGCCTATGCCCTGGCCTGTTACCTGGTCGTTGCCGGAAAGCGCGGCCTAAGCTTTACGGGGCTGCGGGGCAGCATGTCCAACTGGATGAGGCCCGAGCCGGAATGTTTGGACATTATGGAATACTGTGCCAAAAACGTTCCCTTGTTCAATGCGGGATATCTGGACATGCGTAATGTCAGGGAAGGCGGTTGTACTGCTGTCCAGGAGATTGCTTTCGGAGTAGGCCTCGCCATGTCCGGCTGTGACGCACTGGTGGAAAAGGGGCTTGAGGTTGATGAATTTCTGCACCGCATAACCTGGTTTGTCAATTCCGGACCCGAATTCTTCGAGGAAGTGGCCAAGTTCCGCGCTCTAAGAAGGATCTGGGCCAGGGTCTTCCGCGAACAATACGGGGCCAGGGATCCGCGATCCCTGACCTGCAGAATGCACTGTCAGACGTACGCTCCCACCCTGACCAGGCAGCAGCCTTTTAACAACCTGATAAGAAGCACGGTTTATGCCTTGGGCGCAATTCTGGGCGGGATCCAGTCCCTCCACGTTAATTCCTTCGATGAGGCATTGGCCATTCCCACGGAATTTTCAGCCTCGCTCTCGGTACGCACGCAACAGATCATCGACCTGGAAACGGGTATAACGAGGGTGATCGATCCCCTGGGCGGCTCGTATTACGTGGAATGGCTCACCAACAGGCTGGAGGAGGAAGCGATGGCTCTTATTGATACTATTCGGGAAATGGGGGGTGCCTTCAAGGCGTGGGACTGGATGTGCCGGGAGATAAGAAAAGCGTCCTACCGGACCCAGGAGGAATATGACACCGGCGCCAGGCTGCTGGTCGGTGTTAATACCCTGGTTGACGACAACGACATTCAGACGAGGGCGTTGGAAGTGCTTCGGGAACACGCCGATTTCGAGACCCTGCACGAGTACTCGGCTGCGCTGGCGGAAAAGCAGGTCGCCCGTTTGAACAAGGTCAGGCGGGAACGTAACCCGGAGAGGCTGGACGGAGTCAGGGAGGAGCTTGTGGAAACCATGCGGGCAGGCCGGAACATGATACCTGGCCTGATGGAGGCGGTCAAGTCCGGTCTCACGCGCGGCGAATTCGCCAATATCAAGGCGGGGGTTTACCATCAGCCGGCCGAGGGTCCCTATGTTTGCCGACCGCCTCTGGTACTGGCTTGAAAGGGGTGGCGCCGTGAACCGGCCCGTAAAATTCTTGTTGAGCAGGGATGACTGGTATCACCAGCGGGGGTACTGGGTGGTGACAACCGCCGTCAGAAACGCGGGGATGGAGGTGATCCTGGGTGGAATCCAGACACCGGCGGAGATGGTCCGGACGGCCGTTCAGGAAGATGTGGACATCATCGGCTACCGTATCATGGATGCAGCGCCCGGGGTCGTAATCCCCATACTTTTTGCCAAGATGCGGGAAAATGGTATAGAAAACATACCGGTGGTGGTAGGCGGTATCGTTCCGGACAAGGATGAGGTTCTGATCAGGGAAATGGGGGTTAAAGAAGTTTTTCAGCCCCTAACCCCTTTAAGTACCATCGTCGAGCGTGTGCAAACTATTGCGTTGGCCGCGCGTGCCAACCGGAGTTAGGATAACCGGCCGCCCGGGTTGTCGCGGCGATCCCTGCTGGGCGAATGGGGGTCCGGGACCGGGAAAAACGAAGTTAAGGGAGGTGCGCCGGATGGGTTCCTGGGAAGTGAATGGTCCGGTGGCCGGCCTGGTCAAATCGTGGCGGGACAAATATCCCGGGTTTGCCGCGCGGGTGGAAAGGATCACAGCCCCGCGCGGGCGCGCTATTACCTGGGAAGGTCAGGAAGTCTGGGCCTATCGCGAACGGCCGCAAAGCATAGCCGGAGTTCTAAGAACCAACATGGAAAACCACCCGGACAAGGAAGCCTATGTTTTCCATCCTTCCGGTATGAGGATGACCTGGACCCAGGTGGGGGAACAGGTAAACAGCCTGGCCCATTGTCTTCGCCACAGGTACGGCTTCCAGAAACGCGACCGGCTGGCCCTGCTCGTCCTGGGAGGTCCCGAATTCGTGATAAGTTACCTGGCCATCGAAAAGCTGGGCGGTATTGCCGTGCCGGTCAACCTGGGTCTGGCGGCGGCGGGCATCGTCGCCCAGGTCAACAAAGTGGGGGCCAGGGGTCTGATCGTTACCCCGGAACTGTGGGAGACAAAGGTGCGGGCGGTAAAAAGTCAGCTCGATACGGTGGAAAACGTGTTTATAACCGGAGAAGACACCATGCCCGGGTGTATACGGTGGCAGAGCTTGACCGGAGAGGGGGTGGGGGAGGAGGTTGCGGAAGAGATAGACGAATGGGATCTGTGTGCCGTTTCGTTCACGAGCGGTACCACGGGCAGTCCGAAGGGAACCATGACCATGCACGTAAATGCCCTGGGCTGCGCCCGGGCCTTTGCGGACTGTGCGCGGGTGACGCAGGAGGACATAATTATCTGTATGGCGCCCATGTATCACAATACCGCGGTTTACGTGAATTTTGTGCCGGCCCTTCTTCTCGGGGCCAGGCTTGTTGTCATGGCCTCGTTCGATCCGGCGGAGGCGGTGAAACTGATCGAGAGGGAGAAGGCCACGACCTGTGTCGCCGCTCCCATTATGCTGTGGTTTATGATGAACCATCCCGAATTCGGGAAATACGACTGCTCTTCGCTGAAGAAGATAGGATTTGGGGGCCATGCCGCCTCCGAGGCTTTCATCAGGCAGTTGTTGGCGGTGTTTAACCCGGAGACGGCCGTAAACGCTGGTTCTGTTTCGGAGAGCACGGCCTTCGGGTTCTGCCTGCCGACGGAAGATGCCGTCAGAAAAATTACCAGTTGTGGTCTGGCAACCGCCTGTACGGAGATAGCCATCTTCGATGACGACGGCAACGAGATAACGGAGCCCGGCAAAATCGGTGAGGTGGCCTATAAAGGGCAACAGACCAATGCCGGTTATTGGGATGACCCCGCAAAGACGGAGGAAACGTTCAGGAAAGACGGCTATGTGCTTTCCGGTGATTGGGCCAGGTTCGACGACGAAGGATATCTTTGGCTCCTGGACCGGAAAAAGGACATGATTGTGCGGGGTGGGCAGAACGTTTACTGCATAGAAGTGGAGAACAAACTGTACTTGCTCGACAAGGTTTTGGGGGCCGCGGTGGTGGGGGTTCCGGATCATGTTTTCTCGGAAAGGGTAAAGGCCGTAGTGGTACCAAAACCCGGTCGAAGGATAACGGCCGGCGAGATACGGGAACATTGCGCGAAACACCTTGCGCCGTATGAAGTTCCTGAATACGTTGTTTTCGCCCGGAAAATACCGACCAATCCGGCTGGTAAAACGATGAAAAGTCTTTTGGTCGACTTTTGGGCCGACGTCGGGGCAAAGGAAGACGAGGTACCGGCAAAACTGCGGGGTTATTACGAAAGCATGCCCGGAAAATTAAGGGACCGGTCGCTGCTCAAGGTGGACGATCTATGGTTGACACCGGCGGAAGCCCTTAATCACGTCGAGGAGGATACGGAAACCGGAAAGAAGTTACGCATTATTATCACTGAGAAAGGGCTTGTTGAATTCTTAAAACCGGCGGAGTCAAGATTCAAGGTCTGATGGCGCAAGGCGACGGTTCTCTCCAAATAGCCGGGAGGAGGGCGGGGTTAATGACTGATTTCCAGTCCGGCGTTGAGCCGATGGTTTATTCCGGCCGGATCAGGATGCCTTACCAGTGGTCGGCGGGGGAAACGGGGAGCCGGTTCTTCACCCAGTTGCGGGATTACGGGCGCATCTGGGGGAGCAGGTGCCGGGTTTGCGACCTGGTTTTCGTTCCCCCCCGCAAGGTTTGCGGGCGCTGTCTCAACGGCATCGGGGAGTGGATCGAACTCCCCCCTGCCGGGGTATTGCAAACCTTTACCGTTGTTTACCGGCACCGGCCCGCCATCCACCCCGCGGATCCGCCTTTTGCCTACGGCATAATCAGACTGGATGGAGCCGATTCGGGTCTCATCCACTTACTGGGCGAGATTGAACCGGGGGAAATCGTTTCGGGGCTGCGGGTGCAGGCTGTACTGAAAGAAAAGCGGGAGCGGCGGGGAGACATTTTGGATATTAAATACTTCAAGCCTTTTTCAGCCTAGGAGGTGAAGGTTGTTGGACGAAGTTGCCATTGTCGGGGTCGGACAGACCAAATATGAGCGGCGGAAAATAGGGGAAACTTTCGCCGACCTGGTGTTCGAGGTGACCAACAAGGCTTTGGAAGACGCGGGGATTACCATCCGGGATATTGACAATGTCGTTACGGTGTCCAACGATTTTCAGGACGGGCGGACCATTTCCAGCATGGCCGTGATGGACGCCTGCGGCGCCTTCGGCAAAAACGTTTCCACGGTGGAGGGAGACGGTACCCTGGGCGCCCTGTACGGGTTGATGCGCGTTCTTTCCGGTGCCTTTGAAACAACGCTGGTGGTCGCCCACTGCAAGTGTTCCGAAGGTGACCAGGACCTGATCTGGAACAGCGCCTTCGATCCCGTTTATTACCGCCGGCTCGGCCTGGAGGCGGTTTCGGCCTCGGCCCTGCAGGCGCGCCGCTACATGGATAAATACGGGGTGACCGGGGAGCAGTGCGCCCTGGTTCCGGTCAAAAATCACCGGAACGCCCGGGCCAATCCCTGGGCCCAGGAGGCCATGGATCTGACGGTGGAAGAGGTCATGCGGTCGCCGGTGCTGGCCTCCCCGCTCAAGATGTTGGACGCCGCGCCGCTTTCCGACGGCGCCTGCGCCGTTATATTTGCCAATCGGTGGAAGGCCGGGAGGATGACCACCAAGCCGGTCTGGGTGAGAGGGGTCGGGCACTGCGCGGACGCCTACTACCTGGGGGACAGGGACTTGGCCGGAGTGGACTCCCTGACCGGTGCGGCCAAACGGGCCTACGGCCTGGCCGGGATCGTCGATCCCCGGAAAGAGATAGACGTGGTGGAGGTTTTCGAAGCGTTCGGCTACCAGGAACTCATGTGGCTGGAAGGCCTCGGGTTTTGCGACCCGGGGCAGGGCGGGGTATTCACCGCCGGCGGTAATACCCTGATGGACGGCCCCTGGCCGGTTAACCCCTCCGGCGGGGTACTGTCCGCCCATCCGGGGCTGGTGGCCGGCCTGGTCCGGATCGCCGAAGCCTGCCTGCAGGTGCGGGGCGATGCCGGGGCCCGCCAGGTGGACGGTGTGAGGACGGCCCTGGCCCACGGAACCAACGGGCTGTGCGGGCAGGGGCACTGTGTATGGGTATTGGGCGGCTGAGGAGGAATAAAGATGGCGCAAAGGGTGGCGGTCGTCGGTTTCGGCCAGACCCACCATAAAAGCAACCGCGGGGACGTCACCGGCATCGAACTGATTAACGAGGCGGTGCGGCGCGCCCTGGAAGACGCGGAACTCGGACCGGGAGACATCGACGCCGTGGTCATCGGCAACATGGACCACTTTGAAAACATCAACCTGGCGGACATGTGGGGCGTGGAAGGCACCGGGGGCTACCTGAAGCCGGTTATGAAGCTTACCACCGGTGGCACCACCGGCACAACGGTGGCCATCGCCGGCTACTACCACGTCGCTTCCAGCCTCTTTGACGTCGTGCTGGCGGTGGGCTGGGAGAAGAATTCCGAATCCGACACTACCGGTGGCACCATCACGGCCTTCGACCCGGTCTGGGAACGCTTTTCCTTTCCCGGAGCGCTGCCCGGGCTGGCTTTGGATGCCGTGGTTTACATGCAGAAATACGGTGTTACGGAAAAGGACGGGGCCCGGGTGGCGGTGCGGGACCGCGCCAATGCCGCCAGGAATCCCTATGCCCACCTGCGGGATCCCATTACGGTCGACGATGTTCTGCGTTCACCCATGCTCTCCTACCCCATCAAGCTCCTGGATATCTGCCCGCGTTCGGACGGAGCGGCCGCCCTGATTCTGGCCGGGGAGGAAAAAGCCCGGAAAATATGCCGGCAGCCGGCCTGGATTTGGTCCGTGTCGGTATGCCACAACTACACCTATACTTCGGATGTGAACTTCGGTTATCTCGACACCCTGGAACAGGCCTGCCGGGAGACCTATAAGAAAGCCGGCATCAAAGACCCCGGGAAAGAAATCGACGTGATCGAAATGTACCAGCCCTGTTCATTTGCCGGCCTGTCCTGGCTCGAGGCCATGGGCTTTTGCGGGCCGGGTGAGGCTCCCGGGCTGCTCTGGGACGGGGCGACAGATGCAGGGGGCGATCTGCCCGTCAATCCCTCGGGCGGGGTGTTGAACGCCAACCCCATCGGCGCCACCGGGACCATCAGGGTGGGCGAGGTGGCCCGCCAGATTCAGGGCCGGGCGGGCGCCTGCCAGGTGCCGGAGGTCAAAACGGGTCTGGCGACCGGTTTCGGCGGCTGTTACTGGTCGGACGTTTTATTGCTGGGAAACAGGCCCAGATAGAGGGGGGGAAGGGATGAGTCTGAAAGCGCCGCCGGAATTGATTGTCTTTCAACAAATGGCCGATGTTCCCTATAACTGGTCCCTGGGCAGGGAGGGAAGCCTGTTTTTGATCGCTCTCAGGGACGAGAAAAAGTTCCTGGGCATCAAATGCCCGTCCTGCGGGAAGGTTTACGTGCCGCCCCGGAAAGTTTGCGGGCCGTGCTTTACGGCCAACAGCCAATGGGTGGAGGTAGGCGACGAAGGTGTGGTCACCGCTTTTTCCGTGGTCAACTACCGGTTTACCGACCCCGCTACCGGCCTTCCCCGGGAGGTTCCGTACACTTTCGCCTTCGTCAGGCTGGATGGGGCCGACACCAAACTCTGCCATAAACTTGCAGAAACCGATCCGGCCAGGCTAAAAGTCGGTATGCGGGTAAAAGCGGTCTTTGCCGAACAGCGGACTGGAAATATTGAGAAAGACGTGATCCACTTCCGAGCGGTCCAGGCGTAAGGCGAAGGAGGGCATCGAAATGAACTTTGGCAACGTTATTTCCCGAAATGCCCTTATATTTAAATCAAAGATTGCCATCTCTTTTAAGAACAAAAAGATAAGCTGGGAAATACTCGATCAGAGAGTCAACCAAACGGCAAATGCCTTAAAAGGCTGTGGTGTAAGTAAGGCTGATGTGGTAGCCATTGTCAGTGAAAACTGTCTGGAAATGATCGATATTGTTTTTGCTGCAGCTAAACTCGGGGCTATATCATTTCCGGTCAATCCAAGACTTTCGCCGGATACGGTCAAGCAGTTACTGACTATTTCTGATGCCAAAGTAGCCATCTTTTCGGAGAATATATTACCAGTTGTGGAGCAAGTAAAAGACGATGTTCGTGTTTGCTGGATAATTATAGGCAACAAGTCCGGAGACATTGCGACTTATGATGAGTTCATCAATGGCTACCCTTCCGGGGAACCCGGGATCGACGTAGACGGGGACGATACCGTCATGCTCTTCGGCACCGGTGGTACCACCGGTTCGCCTAAACTGGTGGCACTGACCCATAAGGCGTCAATAGCCAATGCGATGAATATGATCTGCGACTACGGGTTTAACTCAACCGACGTTGGATTACAAGCACTACCGCTTTATCATGTGGTATTTAATACACTGCTCCTGCCTTTTATGTTTGTTGGTGCTACTGTAGTATTGACCGATCTATCCGACCCCGATGACATATTAAGCAAGGTGGAAGGAGAAAAAGTCACAATATTTGCCATAGTTCCCCCGATGTTGTTAAACAGGTTCGAACCGTTTGTTCCAGAACATGATTTGTCATCTATCCGGTACTTTCTGACTGCAGCGGCCAGCTTTCCTGTTGAATTAAAGAGGAAGACTTTGGCTTTCTTCAAGAATACCTGTATTGGTTATTCATACGGTCTTACCGAGATGGGTGGCGGCAATGTCACCATTCTTCGGCCGGACCACCAGTTTATCAAAGACGGGTCTATCGGGTTGGTTACCAGGAATCTGGACTGGAGGGTGGTAAACGAAAACGGCCTGGATGTAGGTCCCGGTGAAATCGGTGAATTGATTCTACGCGGACCCACCATGATGAAAGAGTATTACCACAACGAAAAGGAAACACTCGAAACGATCCGGGAAGGTTGGCTCTATACGGGGGATATGGTCAGACAGGATGAGGAGGGTTTTATCTATCTGATCGACCGCCGGAAGAACATGATCAAATCGGGCGGTGAGAATGTTTACGCCAAACTGGTCGAGGATTACCTGTTGAATTTGGAAGGAGTGGCCGATATCGCGGTTGTGGGTATCCCTGATGCCGTTTGGGGAGAAAAGGTAGTGGCCGTTATAGTTGCCAGGCAAGGATCTTATCTTTCCGAAGAGGAGGTTGTGACCTATTGTAAAGCTGGTTTAGCCCGTTTCGAGGTACCTAAAACCATCGAATTTGTAGCCGAATTGCCACGTAATCCCAGCGGCAAGGTTCTAAAACATGTTTTGGTGGATCGCATCTTGAAGAAGAAACAATAGGCTAAAGGTAAGTGAGTCAACTATACCTGTTAAGCGGATGACCGCGCTCAGTACAACGCACTGGGGGGATCAAAAGATGTCCGGGCAGTTCAACCTGATGAACAGGGTGGCTGTGGGCGACTGTCTGAGGCGCAGCGCCAGGCGGTACCCCCAAAAAATCGCCCTGGTGGACGGCGAAAAAAGGATAACCTACGCCGAGTTCAACTCCCTGGCCAACCGTTTCGGTCACGGCCTCCTGAGCCTCGGGCTGGATAAAGGCGACAAAGTGGCCTTTATCGGCCTGAACTGCCATGAGATCCTGATCGCTTTTCTGGGTACGGCCAAGGCCGGCATGGTTTTTGTACCCATCAATCCCGTCCTGAAACCGGGCGAGGTACGGTTCGCCCTGGATCATGCCGATGTGAAGGTGGTGGTGGTTGAGGAAGCCTTTGTTCCGGCGTTCGGGGACGTATTTAGGGAGTCGGGTAAGTTACAGCAGGTCGTCAATGTATCCCGGGGTGCCGCCACGGAAAAGGGTATGCTCGATTACGGACTTCTGCTGGCGGCTAACCCGCCGGAAGAGGTGGAGGTGGTTATCGGGGACCGCGACCCGGTACAAATCCTGTACACCGGCGGAACCACCTCGTTCCCCAAGGCGGCCGTGCTCAACCACCTGGGGTTGGTCATGAGCTGCCTGACCACCGCGTTGGACTTCAAGTTCGACCGGCACGCCAGGATTCTGGCCGCCATGCCGCTGTTCCACGTAGCCCAGCTGGACGCCCTCGGGCTGACCCTGATCCTGGTGGGGGGAACCATCGTCATAGTACCCCGGATCGATCCGACCGTGTTTTTGCAAACGATTGAACGGGAGAAGATCAACGTTGCGGTGCTGCTTTCCCCCATGTTCCGGGCCGTGCTTTCCCACCCCGATTTCAAGAAGTATGACCTCTCTTCGCTGAGGCTGGTGTGCTACTTCGGCGCCGTCATGCCCGAAAACCTCATGCGTGAGGTGATGGATAAGATCTGCCCCGATTTGTTCCTGGAATTCGGTCAGACCGAGATGTCCCCGTGTGCCACCACCTTCAAGCCGGAGGACCAGCTGCGCAAGCCGGGATCTCTGGGCAATGCGGGAACCATGGTGGAAATCGGGGTCATGGCCGACGACGGAAACCTGCTGCCGCCCGGCCGGTGCGGTGAATTCGTCTACCGCAGTCCCCACGTGATGGAGGGGTACCACCGGGATCCGGTAGCCAACGAGGCGGCCTTTAGATACGGCTGGTTCCACAGCGGTGATACCGGTTACCTGGATGAGGAAGGGTACGTCTATTTTGTGGACCGGAAGAAGGACGTAATCAAGAGCGGCGGTGAAAACGTCGCCTCCCTCGAGGTGGAAAAGGTAATCTACCAGGATCCGAGGGTCCGGGAGGTGCAGGTCATCGGTTTACCGCACGAGCGCTGGGCCGAGGCCGTGACCGCGGTAGTCATGGCCAACCCCGGGGTAGTGATCACGGAAGAAGAGGTAACGAGCCTTTGCCGGCAAAACCTGGCTCCTTTCAAGGTACCCAAGGCGGTAATATTCGTTGAGGATTTTCCCCGTTCGGCGATAGGCAAGACGTTGAAGTACCAGTTGCGCAGACAATTGCAGGATTACTATCAAAAGCAGGGTCGGTAGTTTCCCGGTGAACTCCGCGGCTATTGCCCGTTAGGAGGTCGTTGGCTTGGATTTTGCCTTGAGCGAAAACCAGAAAGCGTTGCGAAAAACCATCCTTGCCTTTGCCGCCCGGGAAATCGCCCCCGGCGCGGAAAAACGCGATGCTACGGGTCTGTGGGACCAATCACTGTGGGCGGCGATCGGGAAACTGGGCATCCTGGGACTGCCGGTGCCGGAACGGTACGGCGGTGCCGGGGCGGACGCCGTGACCACCCTGGCGGCCCTGGAGGCCCTGGGCGAAGGAGGCCTGGACACGGGCCTGTGTGTATCGGTGGGCGCCCACGTTGTCCTGGTCCAGATACCGGTTCTGCTCTACGGGAGCGAGGCCCAAAGGGAAAAATACCTCCCCGGGTTATGCTGCGGGGATTACATCGGGGCTTTTGCCTTAACCGAACCGGAGGCCGGGTCGGACGCCGCCGGCATTCAAACCTCGGTGCGGAGGGAAGGCGACCGTTACGTTTTGAACGGCGCCAAAACCTTTATCACCAATGCCCCTGTGGCCGATGTGCTGATCGCTTTTGCCACCGCGGACCGCTCCAGGGGGGCCGACGGCATATCCGCCTTCCTTGTGGAAGCGGGAACGCCCGGATACAGCCCGGGCCGCAAGCTCGCCAAGATGGGAAACCACGCCTCGCCTACCGGCGAACCGGTTTTCGATGATTGCCGCCTGCCCTTGACCGCCCTGCTGGGGGAAGAAGGCAAGGGTTTCAGCGAGGTAGCGGCCACGGCGCTACTGTGGGAAAGGGCCGTTTTTTTCGGCGGCCTGCTCGGGGTTCTGCGGGGAACCCTGCAAAAGGTTCTGGCTTACACCAGGCAACGGCGGCAATTCAACCGTCCGCTCGCGGATTTTCAGCTGGTCAGGGGCAAGCTGGCCGATATGGCGGTACGCATCCAGGCGGCCAGAATGCTGGCCTACCACGCCGCCTGGTGTTTGGACAACGCGCAGGCGGCCGACCTGCACGCTTCCATAGCCAAGCTCTATACCACCGAAGCGGCGGTAGAGGTCTTAAGGGACGCCCTGGAGATCTACGGGGGATACGGCTACATGAAGGAGTACCCGGTCGAAAGGATTTACCGGGAAATGGCCGTGGCGCCGGTGGGGGGAGGCACCTCCTCCATTCACCGCCTGATAATCGCCAACCGGCTGTTGAAAGGGATCGGCCTGGAGACCTAAGGCCGGGCTTTCGTCAAGCCGCCCGGATTCCAATTGGCAACGGAGGGATGAACGGATGATTCTGGCCTCACCGGAGAAGATCAGGGAGTATACGGATAAGGGATACTGGGGCCATCGTACGCTCCTTGCGGATTTCCAGGAGCGCGTGCGGGAGGATCCCCTGCGGATCGCCCTGGTCGATCCACCCAACAGGGAAGACCTGGTGGGCGGTTCGCCCCGGCGGATTTCCTACGGTGAACTAGACCGGGCGGCCGACGCGGTGGCTACGGCTCTTTTGACGCTGGGTATCGGCAAGGACGATTTAATCATGGTCCAATTGCCTAACATCTGGGAGTTGGCCATGCTCTATATCGCCGTGACCCGGACCGGGGCCGTAATCAGTCCTCTTCCCGTGCAGTGGCGGAGCAGGGAATTCTCCTATATCGCCCGGCTTACCGGGGCCAAAGCCTTTATCGCGGCGGAAGAGTTCAGGGGCTTTCGTTATCTGGAAATGGCCTCCGAACAAAGAAACGGTTTGCCGCGGCTGGAACACCTGATTTCCCTGTCCGGCCTGGATGGTCTGCTGGAGGGGGAAATAGCCCGGGATAGACTGAACGCCGTAAGAATCGGCTCCAACGACGTGTTTACGGTCTGCTGGACTTCCGGTACCGAGGCCGATCCCAAGGGGTGCCCGCTCAGCCACAACAACTGGATTTATCTCAGCGACATCGTCAAAAAGGCCGCCGGACTGAGGGAAAACGACGTCCACCTGTGCCTGCCTCCGCTGGTCAATATGGCCGGCGTGGGTGTGCATTACGTTCCCTGGTTGCGGTTCGGCGGCACTTTCGTCCTCCATCATCCCCTGGACCTGGAGATTTGCCTGCGTCAGCTGGTGGAGGAAAAAGTCGACTTTACCATTTTGCCTCCCGCCGTGCTGAATATGGTATTAAAGTACCCCCTCATCGACAACTATGATCTTTCCGTCGTTCGCACGGTTACCTCCGGATCCGCTCCCCTTTCCCCCTGGGCGCTGCAGGAGTTTTGGCGCCGCTGGGGGATAGAGGTGGTCAATTTGTGGGGACAAAACGAAGGAACCGTGCTCATAGCCGGGGGATTGGACGGCCCCGAACCGGCGAGGCGGGCTTCGGTCTTCCCCGCCTGGGGCCGCCCCGGAGTCAACTGGTCGGTGCGGGGAATGGAAACCAAGGTGGTCGATCCCCAGGGCGGCGGTTTGGTTACCGAAGAGGGCGGGGTGGGGGAACTGGCCTACCGGGGCCCCGGTGTCATACCCGGTTATTTCAACCGTCCCGACCTGACCCGGCAGGCTTTTGACGACGAAGATTTCTTTTACACCGGCGATCTCTTCCAGATCAGGGAGGGAAACCATCTCGCCTTCTTCGAGCGCAGGAAGGATATTATCATCCGGGGCGGCTTCAAAATCAGCGCCCAGGAGGTGGAGAACGTCCTGCAGGAACACCCCGGAATCCTGGATGTGGCGGCGCTGCCCATGCCCGACGAAGTGCTGGGGGAAAAGGTTCTGGTTTTTATCGTGCCCGGGCCGGAGGCAACGGTCGACCTGGCCGGAGCGGTAGATTTCATGAAGAAGAAAGGGGTGGCGGTTTACAAGCTGCCGGAGAGGTTGGAGGTCATCGACGGCATTCCCCGCAACCCGGTCGGGAAGATAGTCAAATCGGTCCTGCGGGACGAAATCAGGCGCCGGCTGGCGGCGACGCCCCGGACACCGTAGGCGGGGTTAGTAGCGGTTTCCGCCAAAGAATCTCTTTTGAGGTGCATATTTGATGTTGGACTTAAATGCCGGGGATTACAAAGTATTTCGCGAGTCGTTCCGTAAATTCATCGCCAGGGAAGTAACCCCCTATTACGACCAATGGGAGGAAGACGGGCTGGTACCCGGGGAGGTATGGAAAAAGGCCGGCGCGGGCGGGTTTCTGTGCCCCTGGGTCGACGAAAAATATGGCGGCTTTCGAGCGGGGTTCCCCTACGGGGTAATCGTCTGTGAAGAACTGGCCGCCGCCGGTACCCATTTGTTGTTTCCCCTGCACAGCGACATAGTTGTGCCGTACATCGATTCCTACGGCCGGGAGGAACAAAAGGAAAGATGGCTGCCCGGCTGCGTAAGCGGCGACCTCATCACGGCCCTGGCCATGACCGAACCGGATGCCGGGTCCGATGTCGCCGCCATTAAGACGACGGCCCGAAAAGAGGGCGGCCATTACGTTCTCAACGGTACCAAAACCTTTATTTCCTGTGGTATAAACGCGGATCTGGTGATAGTCGCCTGTAAGACGGATCCCGGAGCCGATCCCCCGCACCGCGGTATCAGTCTTATCGCGGTGGAGGGGGGAACCCCCGGTTTCCAGCGCGGGCGCAGGTTGAACAAGATGGGGCTGCGCAGCCAGGATACGGCGGAACTTTTCTTCGAGGATTGTCGCGTGCCCCTGACCAACCTGCTGGGGACCGCAGGGCGGGGCTTTTTCTACCTCATGCAAAACCTGCAGCAGGAAAGGCTGATTACCGCGGTGTGGGCGCAAGCCATGGCCGGCAGGATCCTGAAGCAGGCCCTCGCCTATTGTGAAGGCAGGAAGGTTTTTGGTCAACCGGTCGGCAAATTCCAGCATAACACCTTCAAACTGGTCGAGATGGCCACAGAGGTGGAACTGGGATCCACCTTTCTCCTCCGCCTGCTGGAAGACCACCTGGCCGGAAAAAAGATCGTCAAAGAAGTGTCGATGGCCAAATGGTGGATTACGGAAACGGCCAACCGCCTGGCTTACCAATGTCTCCAGCTTTACGGCGGCTACGGCTACATCGAGGAGTACCCCGTCTGCCGTGACTATCGCGACCTCAGGGTTTTCACCATTTTCGCCGGAACCACCGAGGTCATGAAGAGTATTATTGCCAAGGAAATGGGATTGTAAAGGAGGGTTACCAGTGGTTGGGATTACGGGTTACGGAGTCCATATCCCCTGGAACCGTCTTGACCGTCGCTTGATTTTTGGCGCCCTGGGCTGGTTCAACGCGGCCAACGCCGCTTACACCAGGGGGGAAAAAGCGGTTGCCAGCTACGACGAGGACAGCCTGACCATGGCCGTTACGGCCGGCCTCAATTGTCTCGGTGAACGGGAGCGGGGGAAAACCGCCGGGCTTTTTCTGGCGACGACCACCCCGCCGTATAAGGAGAGGAGCGTCGCCGCCATCGCCGCGACGGCCCTGAATCTGCCGGCCGGGGTAAGGTCGGTTGATTTTAACGGTTCCCTTAAAGCGGGGACCGGCGCTTTGCTGGCCGGCTGCGAGGCGGTGGCGGAAAACGGGGGGGAGGTTTTGGTCTGTGCCGCCGATTGCCGGCTGGGCAAAGCGGGCAGCGCCCAGGAATATTTGTTCGGCGACTGCGCGGTGGCCTTTTCCGTGGGAAAGGAGGATGTCGCGGCGACTTTTGAGGGCTTTTACAGCACTACCCACGATTTTGTGGATCATCGCCGCCTGGAGGGGGATTTGTTTGACCGGACCTGGGAAGAGCGATGGATCCGGGAGGAGGGCTACGCGAAGCTAATTCCCGAGGTTATTGCAGGACTACTCCAAAAATATGATTTGCAAATCGGCGATTTTGCCAAATTGATTTTTCCCTGCCCGTTTGACCGGGTGCAGGTCGCCGTGGCCGGTAAGCTGGGCGCGACCAGGGACCAGGTATCTCCCGCCCTTATGGCCGAAGTGGGCGATACCGGCACGGCCCAGCCCCTGTTGATGCTGGCGGCGGCCCTGGAGGATGCCGCTCCGGGCGACCGTTTGCTGGTCGCCGGGTTCGGCAACGGTTGTGACGCCTTGATCTTCCGGGTAACGGAAGAAATTAAGAAAATAAAAGGGTTGAGCGGTTTCAAAGCCGGTCTCGCCCGGAAAAGGCAGCTGGCAAGTTATGAGAAGTATGCCGGCTTTCGTCACTTGCTTGATCTGGAGACGGGTATTCGCGGTGAACAGGTGGCGTTCACCTCTTTCCCGGTGCTCTGGCGGGAAAGAAAAAGTGTTCTCGCGCTGTGCGGCGTGCAGTGCCGAAGGTGTGGCACACCACAATTTCCCTACCAGCGGGTTTGCGTGAATCCCCGTTGTGGCGCGGTCGATGAGATGGATGAATACTGCTTTGCCGGAAAGAAAGGCAGCATTTTCACCTATACCGCGGACCATCTGGCCTTCAGTCCCGAGCCGCCGGCGGTTTACGGCATTGTTGATTTCGCCGGAGGCGGCCGATACTGGTTCGATTTCACGGATTTTAATTTGGCCGGGCTGCAAGTCGGGATGCCGGTTGCCCTGAATTTTAGGCGCAAATATGCCGATCTTGCGCGCGGTGTGTATGGCTACTTTTGGAAAGCGGTGCCGGTTTTAGAGCAGGGGGTGGATCTCAATGGCTGACGGGATCAAGGATAAAGTAGCTATTCTCGGGATGGGCTGCACCCGGTTCGGCGAACTATGGGACAAGGGTGCCGAGGATTTGATTGTGGAGGCCTTTCAGGAGGCCCTGGCTGATGCCGGGGTGGAAAAGAAAGATATTCAGGCGGCCTGGCTCGGTACCTGTTTTGAAGAAGTCAATGTCGGGAAAAGCGGCATCCCCCTGGCCAACACTTTGAAAATGCCGTTTATCCCCGTCACCAGGGTCGAGAACTTTTGCGCCACCGGTACGGAAGCCTTCCGGGGCGCCTGCTATGCCGTCGCCGCCGGGGCTTACGATCTGGTTTTAGCCTTGGGGGTGGAAAAGCTCAAAGATACGGGTTATGGTGGTTTGCCGGACTTCGGGTCGGTTATGGGGACGAAAAACCGTTTCCTTTTTCCGAACATGACCGCCCCCGGGGCTTTTGCGACTATGGCCACCCGGTATTTTTCCCGCTACGGGGTGGCCCCGGAGGAAGGCAAGGCCGCCCTGGCCAGGATATCGGTTAAAAGCCATCACAGCGGTTCATTAAACCCGAAGGCGCACCTGAAAAAGGAGATTACGGTGGAGGAAGCGCTGAAATCCCCCGTCGTGGCCTGGCCGCTCGGTCTTTACGATTGTTGCGGGGTCAGCGACGGCGCGGCCTGCGCTATAATAACCCGGCCGGACATCGCCCGGAAGTTGCGGCCGGATCCGGTCTTGGTCAAGGCGGTCCAGATTTCCGTCAGTTCCATGGAAGAGTTGTCCTTTAATGAATGGGACGGCACTCATATCGAGACGACCTACCGGGCGGGGCTAAAGGCTTACGAGGAGGCGGGCATAAAGAACCCGCGGAAGGAAATAAGCCTGATGGAAGTACATGACTGCTTTTCGATAACCGAACTGGTCACTTACGAGGACCTGCAGATATCGCCGCGCGGCAAGGCCACGGAGGACGTGGAGAGCGGCTTCTTCGATCTCTCCGGCCCGATCCCCTGCCAGTCCGACGGCGGACTGAAGTGTTTCGGCCACCCCATCGGCGCCTCCGGCTTAAGGATGATCTACGAGGTATACAAACAGTTGCAGGGAAAGGCGGGCCCCCGGCAGATCAGGAACCCCGGTATGGGGATTACCCACAACCTTGGCGGCGTCCCCTATTTCAGCGTTGCGGCCGTAACTATTCTTGGGAATTAGGACTGGAAAAGCGGTCATGATCTTGGAAATTAAATTTCAGTTAACGAGAGGTGAAGAATAATGATGCGAACGGTCCGGGAAGGCAGCCTGATCTGGAGACCTTCGCGCGAAGTTGTCGACCAGGCCAACATGACCCGCTACATGAACTGGTTGAAGACCGGGAAAGGCCTGGAGATTAATAGCTATCATGATCTTTGGGAGTGGTCTGTCACTCACCTTGAGGATTTCTGGGCATCTATGTGGGACTACAACCAAATTGAAGCCTCCAAACCTTATATGAAGGTGCTGAGCGGGAGGCAAATGCCCGGGGCACGCTGGTTCGAAGGATCGGAGTTGAACTATGCCGGGCATGTTTTTCGCCATTTTACCGGGGATCAGCCGGCGATACTGTTCCAATCGGAGTTCCAACCGCTTACAAAGCTTTCCTGGGGGGATCTTCGTAATCAGGTGACATCGGTTGCCACGGCTCTTGCCGGGATGGGTGTGGGGCGGGGTGACCGGGTGGCGGCATACCTGCCTAACATACCGCAAACCGTAGTTGCTTTTTTAGCCTGTGCCGGTTTGGGGGCAATCTGGTCAGGCTGCTCACCTGACTTCGGCAGCCGCAGTGTGATTGACCGCTTTAGACAAATTGCGCCTAAAGTCCTCTTTGCGGTAGACGGTTACCAGTACGGGGGCAAAGCGTTCGATCGCCGGTTCATGGTTGACGAACTGCGCCAGGCCTTACCGACTCTCGAAAGGGTCGTCAAGGTACCTTACCTTTTCGGTGGTGATGGTCTTACAACATCGAAAAACGTCCTGGCATGGGAGGATCTCCTGGTGGAGGGGGGCCGTTTTACGTGCCGACAGGTCCCGTTTGAACACCCGCTGTGGGTTCTGTACTCCTCCGGGACGACCGGTCTTCCCAAACCCATAGTACAGAGCCACGGCGGCATTCTGGTCGAGCATTTGAAGTATCTGGGATTACACTTGGATCTAAAGCCCGGAGACCGGTTCTTCTGGTTTACCACTATAGGGTGGGTAATGTGGAATATTTTACTTGGAGGATTGCTAAACGGTGCGACTATTTTGCTTTACGATGGGAGTACAGCATATCCGGATCCCGGAGTACTGTGGAGGTTTGCCGGGAATACCGGTATGACTCATTTCGGCACTGGCGCGGCCTATTTGACGGGATGCCTGAAAAGCGGACTCGAACCGGGAAAGGCCTATGATTTGACCCATTTAAGGGCCATAGGTTCAACCGGTTCGCCCCTCCCGGTGGAAGGCTTCCAATGGGTTTACGAGGCGGTCAAGAGCGATGTATGGCTTACTTCCGCCAGTGGTGGGACCGATGTTTCCACCGGCTTTTTAGCGGGATGCCCTCTATTGCCCGTTCATGCGGGGGAATTGCAGTGCCGGGCCCTGGGCGTGAACGTTCAGGCCTATGATGAAAAAGGTCGCCCACTGGTTGATGAGGTGGGTGAATTGGTGGTTACCGATCCGATGCCTTCCATGCCGCTTTATTTCTGGAACGATCCGGGTAACCAACGTTATCTCGACAGCTATTTCGACATATATCCGGGAGTTTGGCGGCACGGCGACTGGATAAAGATCACCCCCCGGGGCAGCGCAATAATCTACGGTCGCTCCGACTCCACCTTAAACCGTATGGGCGTGAGGATGGGCAGCAGCGAAATTTACAGTGTGGTCGAGGATCTGCCGGAGGTAAAGGACAGCCTGATCGTGGGTATCGAACTACCAGGAGGTGGGTACTACATGCCGCTCTTTTTAGTCTTAGCGGAAGGTGCGGCCCTGGATGACCCGCTAAAGGCCAAGGTCAGGGAAAAGATTCGAGCCGCCCTGACGCCGCGCCATGTTCCCGACGAAATATTCGCCCTTCCCGAGGTGCCGCGAACCCTGAGCGGTAAGAAACTCGAGGTTCCAGTCAAAAAGATTCTTTCCGGTGTTAGCATAGAGAGAGCGGTAAATATCGATTCCATGAGTAACCCTAATGCGATCACCTATTTTGCGGAACTAGCCAACCGGCTAAGTCTTTCTGAGATGGCTTGACTTATTCAGCGGCTTCAGCAGTTGTACGCATCGTAGTCGGGAGTTCAGCGATGTACGACAGAGGTATTGGGTACTGCCTAACTTAGGAATTCATAACTATGTGGTTGCCGGGGGCGGATTTAAAGGGTTTCTTTTATGAGAGTATTTCCAGCGAATATCCTACCATCGGCCGGGTGTCGCTGATGTGGCCATTGTTCCTGTGATCAACCCACAAGTCCCTTTCCAGGACAAGGTGCGCTAAGTTCCGAAAAGGCAAAAAGGAGGTTTTTCAGGTGAATAGTAACGGAATTACTTTAAACTGTATGCTCCGGAGGAGTGCTAGAGTCAGGCCAAATTCCGATGCTGTGGGAGATTCACGAAAGTTTGTCTCTTATCGCTATTTACTTGAGCAATCTGAAAAATTAGCAAGTGGCTTATCGGTTCAAGGTATTAAGAAGGGTGATCGATTAGGCATTCTTATGGAAAATCGTGTTGAATATGTGGAAATTATATTTGCCTGCTCCCTGCTTGGTGCAATAGTGGTTCCTCTCAATATTAGGTTGCATGAAGAGGAATTACAGTATATAGTTTCTGATTCCGGTTGTCGGCTGTTATTTACGAGCGAAAAATTTCTTTCCGTTGGGGAAACGCTAATAAGCAATACAAATCATTGCAGGGTATTGATTAACGTCGATGCACAAAGAGATGGTGACATCGGTAATTATGCTAATTTAGCCGGGCCTTACAAAGCAGACGTTGAAATTACCGAGGATGATCCAATAA
>JAJYZD010000234.1 GCA_021800315.1 Bacillota bacterium
TGGAAATTGGTAATCTGCCCGACCAGTTTGGCGTCGGGCAACTGTTCCACCGTCACATTGGTCACCTGGGTCAGATTCAGCGTCTGCCCCTGCCAGACGCCGGTGAAAGTGTAAGAATCCGAAACTGTCTGGGCGGTGGCAGCAACAGGTAAAGCGCACGTCGCCAAGAATAGCACCGCAGAAATCACACAAAGCACCCGATAGACTCTTTGAAGCACTTTTAACCCTCCCTTTGAATTTTAGTTACCAAAGTAAATCAGAGTATAGTTTTACATAGCACTCGCCTCCCTATTTTTATATGAATACTCAGAGAGTTCTACCTTCCCGGCAGAGCCGACATCCCGACCTGGGATACCGGGTGTGCCGCACCAAGGGCTTGAGCTACGAACCGGAGAGGAACCATGGTGTAGCCGGGATCCTCAATAAACGGCGCTACATCTATTTCTTAACCTAACCGCATTTCATCCCCTCCGTTCACGGAGGGGTGTTCCCGGAAATTTTAAATGGCACCGGTCAGTCCGTCAGTCAACTGTCGGTTCGTCATGTCCCTAGTCTTTGCAGCCGTAGGGCCCGTGACGACAACGGGGGTAAGCGGGAGGCTCCCTTTATGTGGCATTACCCCCTCACTCAGTGCCAAATAAAGTGTTCCAACTGGAAATTCCAGTGCCAAATAAAGTGTTCGCGAACAACGTCCTTCAGGACGTGGTAGTTGACCTTCGCCATTAAAATAGCTGGCAAAGACAGTTCCGGTGTCCGATGACCAGGCAATGTCCCCGGGCATGTCGGCTCCGTCGGCCGCGTAATCATCCAGGCACGCGGACCGGCCGGCGTATTACTGGCGTGGCTATCAGAACAACAATGGCACAAGAAACCGCCAGCCACAATTTATTACCGCGCATATCAGCGCTTCATCCCTCGTTGTTCCACTATTACGGGTTCAAATCCGCCCACAGGCAGGACCACATGCGCCTTGTTCTGCGGCTCGGAAACTTTCTTCACCGCTGTCCCAATAGCCAGCACCTCCATAACATCGCCATGATGGGTGATGTGGATCTTGACTCCGACCACGAAGTCAGCACCCAAGGCGTCCGCTTCCGCCTTCATGCGGGCTAGGGCCAGACGGCGGGAATCATACATCAGTTCGGTGTACTCCACCAACTCTCCCCGGGCCAGCCCGCGTAAAGCGGTGGCCAGCCCACCCGTGACCCCCATGCTGAACACACTGTTTCCCAATACAAGTCCCAGAGGTTCATATCCTTTGTCAACAACCAGCCAGAAGGCTTCCCCCGATAGATCGGAGAGAGCCGCGCCCTTCTTCCAGTCCACCCGGGACAGACTCTGCTCCACCTCCGCCATTGACCGCTGACTCGTGCCACCTCCAAGTAGCGCCATGGACCATTTCCCCGGCCGGGCCGCCTGTCGGCAGCGGTTGGGTTCCCCGAACCGGCCGGGTCACACCTCCTTAAATATTTTTATTATTGCCGCCGGGAGCCGGCGGCACAGGGGCATCAGACAACAGCTACGCCGGACCCATCAGCAACAAGGCCCGGGAGAACGGCACACCCAGCCACACACCGTTTCCTTCGGGAAGAATCGGTCCCGTGCCGCCGCCGGGCAAACCGTTCAAAGGGATCGGTACCGACACGGAAGAAAAAAGCCGATGTTGCCAGACGCCCGGAAGGCCATGGCCGCTGCCGACCACCGAATACCCGACCAAGAGCGTTCCGGTGTTTGGCGACCAGGCGATGCCTCCGGGCATATCGGCCCCGCCGACCACGTAATCATGCGCATACGAAGGCCGGCCGTATTCATAGTACAGGACGTGGAGATGGTTGGCCGTTTGGGGCGCGTAGCCGGTAACGTAACAGTTCTCCCCGTCGGCCGCCACCTGCTCCAGTTTCCCCGGCCAGGAAGCGTAGGTGTGCAAAGCTCCGCCGTTTCCCACGCTGACCAGTTGGCCCGACCCCTCCAGAACCACCCACAACCGCCCCGCCGGGGTGCCGGCCACCTGAACCGGCTGAACCGAGGATGTGAGGTCAACAAACGGCGTAAAGCTGTTTGTGATCGGCTCGAACCTGGTGGCCGAAAGCCCCGGCCCCCGACCCTGAACTACCAGCCAGATTCCTGCGGACGTGTCGGGCAACCCCACCACCTTCGTCACGGAAGCGGGCAGAGGATAGGAAGTGGCTTTGAGGCCGGCGGGACTATACGCGAAGAGGTCCGTCCGGCCGTTTTGGCTTTCCGCCACCCAGGCCCCGCCGTAGGAACCCACCGTGTAAGCGGTTGCCGCAGTCCCCAGGTCCTTACTGAAGACGATGTCGCCGGTCGATTCATCCAGAAGAGCCAATCTATCCACTGGCAGGATCGGAGGGACGGTCTCGAATACCCATATGCGGCCGGAACCAGCCTGCCCCAGTCCCACCGGTTGCTGGGGCAAGGATATGGTCGTTGGCCACGTCACGCCCGAATTTCCGGTGCTCCGCCGCCCCCCGGAGACCGCCTGACCGCCGGCGGGTGGGTGAGTGGTTCGAACCGTCACGGCGTATCTGGTCAACATGGCCCTACCGCCGATGGTGAACAACGCTATCGCGAGGCCGACCAGCAGCACCGCTAAGGGAAGCCTTCGCCAGCCGCGCCGGAGCAAAGAAAAACCCGCCAGGACCAACAGGATCAGGCCCGCCAGCAGGTCCCAGGCCCCGGGGCCGAAAAACAGGGCCACTAACGCCAACAGCACCACTATTCCCCCGATTACCCACCACAGATGTCCCACCAGCCAGGTGACAGCATGCTGGAAGGTACTGCTCCAAAAACCTTTCCTGCCGGGCCAGGGGTAACGGTCATCCGAAGCCTGGCCTCTGACACCGGTCCCGGTAAAATAGGCTCCTGTCTCCTGACCTGCGTCCGGTCCGGGAAGCCCGGCAGGCTCCCCGTCCGCCCGTTCCACCTTGCCGGCCGTGCCGACCACGGCGCCACAGTACTTGCAGCGGTCTTCACCAGGCGGTATGAACTGGTTGCACTGAGGACAAAACACTACACTTTCACCTCTTTAAATCTTCTTATCCGCCGCTGGAAATCAGAACTCAACAGCCACCTGCTCCGAAAGCAGGTGGGTTTATTGCGACTGAAAGTCGCACCTTACAGGCTAAAGCCTGCTGAAATGGCCAGCGGCTGGAAGCCGCCTGAAGGTTCCGACTGAAACTCGGTTCCGTATTCACAGAGTCCCTTGATGCCCGGAACATGCATTACACTAAACGTAGCCTTTCTGCATCTTTCTTACTGGGGCTTCTGTTCCTTGCAAACTCTTGAAGGCCAGAGGAAACAGGCACTCCCATGTCGTTACCTTATCGTTCTTCCAGGTTGTTCGCTATGTTGTTTTTACTCAAGTAACTGGAGGCTGTATCGATAGGCTACTTCCCGAACACCGTTATTCGATTGGCTGGGGATCACCGAGCGCTAAAGCTGTTCGCCTAAAGGCGAAGGTATTAGACCTGGCGCTTTGAAAATAAATGTGATTCTGTTCCGTGTGTTCGGCAAAGCCGGCAACAAGGTGAGGTGGCCGTCGCACTTCGAGTCAAACTAATGTTCGGATACAAAATACCAAGGAGACCCCGACCCTTTAGAGGGAAGCGCATTCGGGAAATTCGACATCCAAGACCATTTTTCATGCCGGGGGGCACCCACGTTAGAGGCATGGGCAACTACTGAGTTTGTTTGCCGGCATCCTCTATGGGTTGCTGTTTGCCGGGACGGCAAATGATTCAGGCCACCTGGCGAGCACCGGGATGTCTTGCGCTCCCGGACATCCCGCCCGGCCGGGTCCTGACCCAGGCGGACCAGTGACTTCCCCGTCAGTGTACCGGTCCGGAAAAGGGTATCATCTTTTGCCGTGACCGTCCCCATCGTTCTACGTCCATGACGATTTATTGATAAACACCCAAGTTTGGCGACATATTTTTCCAAGTCCAGTCATGCCAAGCATTTCCGGGGCCAAAACAGCTTTGGTGTAGTCCCTAGCGGCGACCAAAAAAACGTGGTATATACCTTGATTATCATTAAGATTGTGGTATAATGATGGTAGTCCCTATACAAGGGGGTGACTGCCATCTTTCTCAAGAAGTCTGTCGCCACCATCAACGGCAAGACGTACTGCAACTACAAGATCGTGGAGTCGTACCGCACCGACGGCAAGGTCAAGCACCGCATCCTTTTCACGCTCGGGGCCCTGTCCGATGAACAGGCGGAGCGGATGCGGCTAGCCGTTGGCGCTTACTCCAACCCGGACATCATCGTCTCGAAAACCGACGACATCGTAGTGACTAAACACAGCGCCTATCTGGACGTGGCGGTCATGCATCACCTCTGGGAGGACTGGCGATTCGATGGCTTCTTTAAAGAAGACTACTGGGTCAAGGCGATGGTAATCAACAGAGCGGTCAATCCGGTCTCCAAGATCGGCGTCAGCGATTGGCTCTGTCAAACGGCGCTGCCGGCGTGCATGGATCTCGATCCGGCACGGGTAGATCCTTACGAGATTTACCGCTCGCTGGACCGCCTGTCCAAACAGGAGAGCGAACTGCAGGGCTTTCTCTATCGGAAACTCCAGCAACGCTATCCGGATGATAAAGACGCCTTCTTTTACGATCTCACCTCCACCTATTTTGAAGGTGGCAGTTGTGTCATCGCCACGCTGGGCTATTCCAGGGACCATCGACCCGATTGCGAGCAAATCGTGATCGCCTTGATGATCACGTCCTCGGGTTACCCATTCTATTGGAGGGTCCTGCCAGGTAACACCCAGGACATAACCACGATCGACGGCCTGGTCCAGGATGTCAAGGAACGTTTTGGCCTCGAAACATGTACCGTGGTATTCGACCGCGGCCTCGTTTCCACAGGAAACCTGGCTATCCTGGAAGGAAAGGAGTGGTCCTACATCTCCTGCCTTGACCGGGACGAGGTGGGCAACCTGGAGTTTTTCCAGTCAGCCATTCCCAAGGCGGTCACTCCCAATGATTATGAAGAGGTGATCACCCGGCGCGAGTTCCTTCCCTACGACGACAGTCGCATCCTGTATCTCAAGGAGTACCGTGGCGAAGACCGCCGGTACATTCTGTCCTTCGATGTTGGACGGTTTCTAACGGAACGCCAGTTACAACTGCAGAAGCTGGATCAGGTCAAGAAATGGATCAGCGAAAAGAACCAACTCCTGTCTCAGGCCAAAAAGGCCAGAAAACTGGACGCGCTGCAGCAGGAGATCCGCGACGTGCTCCGCCGCAAGAAAGTCAAGAAGTTCCTCCATGTCGAGATCGCCCCGGATACCTGTGTCGCGGTTAATAAGAAGGGTAAGCAGCGTACAGTCGAGACCTTCCGTCTCTCGTACGCGATCGACGACGCCGCTTTGGATAAGGAGCAACGGCTCCACGGCGTCACCTGCTTTATCACCAACTTACCGGACGACCTGTTTCCGGCAAGAGAGGTGCTATCCTGGTACCGCCGTAAGAACAAGGTGGAAGAAGCCTTCCACGAGATTAAATCCAACCTCGACCTGAGGCCGGTATTCCTGACGAGGGCACAGCGCGTAAGAGCGCATGTCACCATCTGCATCCTGGCGTACTTCTTCTACAACCACATGGAGATTCGATTGAAACAGCATCTCCCGAAATTGTCCTGCGAGGATGCCCTGAGAATCCTGAAAGAATGCCAGATCAACCGGATCTCGTTGGGCCCCGGCAAGACCAAGCTTGGAATCACCCAGGTATCACTGCCCCAGAAAGAGATCCTGGACGCACTAGACGCCGGAGGTGTTGCTGAGCCAAAACTGGTCAAGCG
>JAJYZD010000235.1 GCA_021800315.1 Bacillota bacterium
CCAGATAGACACCGTAGACTTTAAATCCCATGATCAGGAGGCCTTCCGAGGGAATCGGAGTCATGTATAACAAGGCCATCAGGAGCACGGTCAGGACGTTTCCCAGCAGTCCCAGCCGCAAAATGGCTGCGGAAAGGGCATAGCGCCGGTCGAAGTAAAAAAAACCGCCCACCAATACCGCCATCATCAGCAAAACCAGGGATAAATGGATATAATGCTTGCTGTTGAACCGTTTGGGGATCGTTCTTTGATTTAACATATACGCTTCCTTTTGCCATAGTGCCAGGATCCACGCGAGGCCGGATCAGTGAATCGCCTGCTGGTCACACTTTGGCTGAGGGACGCCAGATGAGCTGTAATCCTGCTCCGAAGCCGGCGGCGACCAGCAATAGGACCCACAGAAAACCCATTATTGGAAAGTTGAGCAGTGAAACCAGGGGCAGCGATCCCAGGGCGGCCAGGATCAGCGGCGAATGGATACGGTTACCGGTACCTCCGTTGATGACGTCGCCAACCAGCAGTGCCAATCCGGCGGCACCGGGAAGGATCAGGAGGGCGCCGGCCAGGAGGAAGATGAGGGCGAGCGGAATGCCCCAACGGCTTAGGAGCAGGGCGGCGCTTAAGGAGAGCAGGGCTACGGTGCCCAGGATGCCCAAGAGGGACGTCTTCAAAGGGTGCCGTTGGATGAGACCGGCGCTACGCCGGGACAAACCGGGCCAGAAGGAGGCTGCCAGCAAAAGCAGCAGGATCGCCGCCACGCTCACCGCAAATTTCACTATCGCCGACAGGACGATGCCGGTCAGGGCGGCAAACAACAGGTTTACGGTAGCGCTGCCGGCGCCGACGTCAAATATGCCTTTCCCGATCACGGAGCCCGGCTCCTGCTTTAGACGTCCACCGATGATAATGACCCTGTCCCCGATCCGGGCCGTGGGCGTAAGGGTGATATCGCCGTTAATGACCAACACTTCGTCGGTTACCTCCCCCGCGATCTTCCCACCCTGGTTGAAGAGAAGTAAATTTCTCATCCGCTCTCCGGGATACACCAGGACACCGGAGGGTGCCTGGGCATGGGCCGCCGCTGCGCCCATGAAAAGGGCGCCGGCCAGTATGGCGATAAAACAGCCTGTTTTGATGCTCATAGCCCCACGTCTCCTCTGCGGGCCGGAACTTCGGCAACCATTAACCGCCGGATCACGTAAAGCAGAATTCCGCACATGAACAGTAAGGCGGCTATCCACACCAGGGTGCTCCCTTGCGCCGGGATCCGGCTGAACAGGGCGAGCAACGCGGCCGTGTTGCGTACCAGGATGCGGGCCACGGCGGCGAGCAGTCCGCCGGCCGGAGAAAGCAGAACCGTGCCGGCGGCGGCCAGCACCATGAGGTAGGAAGCATAGCTTAACAGGAGGGCCGTGCCGGTCCCCTGCCGCGCGATTTCGGCCATGACCCGTCGTTGGAGCAGGGGGGAAACCATGGGTGTATCTACTTCCCGTACCATTCGGCTGATCCGGTCCATTTTCTCCCAGGCCAGGGAACAGGCACGGCACCCGGCCAGGTGCCCGGCCACCGCGTCCCGCTGATCCGGCGGCAGTTCTCCGTCGAGGTAGGGAGAAAGCAATAATTCCACCTCTTCGCATTTCAGCATGCTCAAACCTCCCGGTCGGGATCCAGTTTGCGGGCCAAAAGGGTACGTGCCTGATGCAGTCGCGACTTTACGGTACCCGGTGGGATACCCAGGATATGCGCGATTTCAGCATAGGAACAGCCCTGGAACTCGCGCAGGATGAGCGTAACCCGGCAAGAATCCGGCAGTTCCCGGATGGCGCGCCAGACGATCATACTGTTTTCCCGCTTCAGGTAGGCCGCCTCCGGATCGGTGGTATGATCGTTTGTTTCCGGCCTGTCGCCCAATACCTGCAGGGACACCAGGGGAGGGCGCTTCTTGAGCCTCTGGAGGCATAAGTTGGTAACAATTTTGGCCAGCCAGGCCGGGAACGACCCGATACCTTTCAAGCCGGTTAACCGGTGGTAAACCGTCACAAAAGCTTCCTGGACCAGTTCTTCCGCGTCGTTCCGGTTGTCCAGAATCCCCAGGGCGATCCTGAAGGCAAATTGTGAATAATGGGAAACCAGCCTTTCAAAGTCCGGCGCGGAGCCGTCCCTGGCCCTGCGTATTGTCTCCAGGTCCGCGTTCTTCAACGAGGTGACACATCCCTTGGCCACGTTCCGTACCCAGGCAACGCAGGAAACGGGGTCGCGAAAGCCGGCGGAAAACCGGGCCGGAGGATGTCGTTCCGCATGGCGTCCGGTTCGGCCCCGGGTTCGCGCCTGAAAAAGAGGTACCACCACCCGGGCCGTCCGCGGTCGTCCCCGGCGGACAGATCATCTTCCGATCGGTCCACCTGTCATATTGATTAGCCTGACGCCGGAAAAGTTCGCGCCGGGCCTTAAATATTTTTGCCGGTCCGGGGTCTGCGGCTGTCCGGTGAATTACCCGCGACAGGGTAACCGGCGGCGAAGGGGGGCGTTCGGGAGGGTAGACTCCGGAGATGTTCCGAAGAAAAAGCCGGCCCAATTCGCCCGGAAAAAGGTTAGCCCCCGGCCAGCCGGGAAACGGCGCCTTCACCCAATCGACGCACGGCCAGCATGAAGCTGCGGACGATTATGCGGCGGGTCACCACTCCAACCAGTTCACGACCATTCGTCACGGGCAGTAGGCCGATGTCGTGGTCGGACAGCAGGGTCAGGGCTGCATCAAGGGTTTCATCCGGCGCGATCACGATGGGAGGAGCGCTCATGGCCGCGCCAGCCGTCATCCGGGCTCGTTGGTCCTCCGGAACCCGGATGATGTCTTCCCTGGTGATTACGCCCATCAGCAGTTTGTCGTTTTCGGGGCTCACCACGAGCACACCCTTGACTTTTCTGTTGAAAATCATCTCCCTGGTCTCCAACAGCGGCGTTTGGGGTGTCACCATCGGCGGGGCGGTGTTCATCACGTCCCGGACCCTGGTTTCCCTGAGCACGGGAAAATAGTAGTCGAGGCGGTGGGCCGGCGAGTCGGCCGGGGTGGGCACCTGGCTTTCGTAGATGGTGTTGTTGCCCACCAGAACATAGGCCAAGCCGACGGCGATCATGGCCGGAACCAGCAGGCCGTAGCCGCCGGTCATCTCCACCACCATGAACATCACCGCCAGGGGAGCCCGGGCCACGGCCCCGAACAGGGCCATCATGCCTATCAGGATGAATGGTTCGGGGTAAGCCGGGAGATATGGTACGATACCGTGCAGAGCATGCCAACATGCCGCACCCAGCATCCCGCCGATGAAGAGGCCGGGGGCGAAGACGCCGCCGCTGCCTCCCGAGCCGATGGAAAGGGAAGTTGCCAGGATCTTGGCGAAAACGAGCACGAGGACCAGGGCCAGGGGGATCGGGTTGTTCAGCATGTTCATCTGTAGCCAACCGTACCCCACGCCCAGCACCTGGGGCAAAAAGAGGCCGATTATGCCGACCATCAGTCCGCCCAGGGCCGGCTTTAGCCATGCTGGCCCGTTCAGCCTTTTGAACAAGTGCCGGGTAGCGTAAAATGTTTTTGAGTAAAGGATTCCGACCAGACCGCACAAAATTCCTAGCAGGGCATAATAGACCAGAGTCACCGCGTCAAGATTCAGCGCGATATTTTGGGACATCTGACCGAAAACGGGAACGTAACCGAAGTAGCCGGCAAAAATGGTGTAGCCCACCAGGGAAGCGATGAAGGAAGGCACCAGGGCGTCTATTTCGAATCCTTGCAGATAAAAGATCTCCGTGCCCAGAAGCGCGCCTCCCAACGGCGCTTTGAAAATAGCTCCGATGCCGGCACCAAGGCCTGCTGCGACTGCTATGCGCCTATCCACGACGTTCAACCTGAGTTTCTGGGCAAGGAGGGATCCGAAACCGGCGCCTATTTCCGACGCCGGACCTTCCGGGCCGGCGCTGCCGCCGGAGCCAATGACAAGCGCGGAGGCGAGCATCTTAACCATCGGTAACCGGGCCCGGATAACTCCAGCCTTATTGTGAAAAGCATCAATGGCCGTACCGTGCCCCTCGGCCTCGGGCGCCAGGTTGTATACGATCAGGCCGCTTAACAACCCGCCCATGGTCGTAATTACCGGGATCATCCAGCGGCGGGCTATTTCCCGGACCACCGCCTGCCCTTCACCCAGCGGGGCCGGCGGATAGTAGCCCGCTCCCAGGCCCAGGAAGAGATAGGTCGACCACTTGATCGCCTCGAAAAAGACTATGGCCCCCAACCCGGCCACCACTCCGATGGAGCCGGCGATCAGGAGCCACTTTTGCATATAGCTAAGATGCAGGTATTTATGTATTGTTCCTTTGGCCAACGGTAAACCACTCCCCGCATAATAATAACAGAATGATCTTCGGTTAGCAATAGAGGGGTATGGAAGAAAATCGATCTTTCCATATACACTGAAATACCGGTACAATGTACGGCGAAAAACTTAGAAAGCGAGGCAAAATCATACTGTCATTACATTTCTTCGAGATGTCAGCCTCGGAGGTATCGTTCCCATTTGAATAGCACCGTCCAGCCCCAGCAATGAAAGGGCTGATCAAGGGCCGGGCCGGTTTCTTCAAGCGCAAGGGAAGAGATTGACGGACGGGAATTCGTCGTGTTCCAGCGTCTGGGGAGGCAGGGATGGCGCTTGGCCACCCACAGGAGAAGATCAATGACCCGCTGTCGTCCGACGCCGTAGACAGCCAGGTCGGCGTGTCCGGGCAGGCGCCCGCCTCCTTAATTTTGATCACCGGTGGCGCCGGACTAAGGTGGACCCATTATCTTGCCCTGCCCGGTGGATACCATGCAGGGGACCCAAGGCGGCGAGGGGGGACTGCAGTCCACCCCCGGCATGCTTTGGAAAATCCGGCCGGAGAGGCTCACTCCCAGAAAGATCAGCCCCACCCCCGCCATAACGACGATGAAGATCCCCTGGATCGAAATTTTACCCGCCAGGCCGGTCAGACCCAGGGTGGTGACCGTAAGCATCACGCTAGGCCACGTCATACCCATCACGGCGTTGATCCGGAAAGCTTTCTTCACTTTTTTAGATGGAGCATCAGCAAGGCAGCTCCGAACTCAATGCCGGCTGATAACATTTACAAACCCGGTTATTCCCATGACGATCCTGTCATGCACCACAATTCCTCCCGACAGGCATATTCTACTAATCACCCATGGGTCGAAAGGCGCCATCATACATTCACTCGCGAAAGCATCTTAACGCAACGTCCTTTAGAACAAGGCTTATAGGCGGAATGCGACCTATCCGCGGTTACCGTTCCGTATAAGGGGGGCAGACTAAGGCTGTAAAACCAGGTGAAAGTGAGTCATGGGAAAAAGCCATGAAAACTTAATCGTCTTCGGTGTCGTTATCCACGGTCTGGGTGGCATAATCGTCTCGGGCTACTTTCTCGTTTCGGGCATTGTTGTCAGACGTGACCCGCCGCGGCGCGGTTTTATCCTGGGAGCCGTTCTGGTTTACTGGGTCATGACGGCGTTCGTGGACCCGGTTCTCAATCTGCCGCGGAATGAGACATTCCACGGCTACCCTCAGGAAGTTCTTGGCCCGGCATGGGGGTTTGTAGCAGCAAGTGTATTTGTCAATCAGTAATATGTGTAGGTATTGACCGGCGGCCTATTTTCTGATATAATTGATCATCATGGAGAAGATGTTCAGCGCAGGAGAGGCAGCCAGGCGAC
>JAJYZD010000236.1 GCA_021800315.1 Bacillota bacterium
TTGTCATCGGGAAGGTCCAGGTCCCGTAAGTCGCCTGCGTTCCCTGGTCACCGTTGTGCACCACGTACACGCCGGGGAACTCGGCCGGCGCGGTCCAGACGTTGATGCTCTCCCCGTTCAGTTCATAAAACGGGGGGCTTCCGCCAGTAGGCTCGTTGGTCTGAAAGTCGGTAATCTGGCCCACCAGCTTGGCGTCGGGCAGACCCTCGACCGTCACGTTGGTCACCTGGGTCAGATTTACCGGCTGACCCTGCCAGACGCCGGTGAAGGTGTAAGAATCCGAACCCGTCTGGGCGGCGGCAGCAACAGGTAAAGCGCACGTCGCCAAGAATAGCACCGCGAAGATCACGCTGAATACTCGATAGACTCTTTGAAGCACGTTTTAACCCTCCCTTTAAATTTTAGTTGCCAAAGTAAGTCAGAGTATATTTTTACATAGCACTCGCCTCCCTATTTTTATATGAATACTTAGAAAGTTCTACCTTCTCGGCAGAGCCTACATCCCGATCTGGGGTACCGGGTGCGCCGCAGGATAGCTTTACTGGCCCCAGCCCGGTGTGATTACGATCTCCTGCTTGCCGGAATCCCAGGTCACATTAAAACCGAAGGCATTCATGAAGTATCTGATCGGGACCTCGATCCTGCCTTTGATGTTAAGGGGCTCCACGTCCATCGTCTGCGCGGCACCGTTCACCAGATAGACCTTGCTTCCCAACGTAAAAACGACCGTATGCCCAAGTTGGCTGAAGGTGGCCGTCCCGGTGACCGGATCCCACCTGATGTCACTGTCGGCCATCCCGATGGCATAGCCGGCATAGCGTACCGGGACATAAACACGGCCGTTTTCTATTACCGGGGCGACATCCATGTACTGGGTGATTCCGTCCGTGGTGTACTGATCGGAGCCCACCGTAAACACGATTACCGTCTTTGTGACACCGGTAACCGGGGGAGTGGCCAGGACTTCGAACTGTCCGGCCAAGACATCGGCGTCGGGGGCACTGACGACCACCCGTGCCGGGAAGGCCGACAGGCCGGCATCGCTGTACATCACTGGAACATATCCTTTAATAGCGGTATCGGTCCAGGATGTGATCACGGCCTTAAAAGAGTAGTCTCCCGGCGTCATGGCGGCCTCGTTGACAAAAGTGACGCTTCCCAGGATGCCGCCGGGTATGCTGCCAAAGCCGGTGCCGGTGATGGTGAATGGTGTCCCGGGAACGCCGCTTACCGGAGCAAGCGAAGTCACGCGGGGTAAACCGCTTGCCGCCGTGACGGTAAACAACGGCCAGGCGGCGTCGCTTCCGGGCCCTACCGGCTCCCCGGCGGCAGTCGCCAACGAGGGATAATAAAGACCCGGCACCAGCCCCGCAGGAATAACGCAGACGATCCGGCTATCGCTCCAGGAGAGCACGGCGGCGTTCCTGCTGATGCTGCTGATGTTCGCGCTCTGTCCGGTCAAAGAGACCTCACCGGCGGTTTGCCCGAAACCGCTGCCGGTGAAGGTGACCTGCGTTCCCGGCGGCCCGATGATCGGCGACATACCGGTGAGCGCCTGGGCGGAGGCAACAACAGGTAAAGCGCACGTCGCCAAGAATAACACGGCAAAGATCACGCTAAATACCCGATAGGCTCTTTGAAGCACGTTTTAACCCCTTTTGAATTTTTTACTCCCTGAACTACCCAGAAGGTGTTCCAATAATTACGCTGTCATTAGATGGGTTCCACTGCACCTCGTCACCAAGGGCTTGAGCTACGAACCGGAGAGGAACCATGGTGTAGCCGGGATCCGCAATAAACGGCGCTACATCCATTTCTTTAACTTCGCCATTTAGTGTGTAGACCCTTTGATCCCCGGTCATGACAACGGTGGTATCTTGAAAAGAAATAACGATCTGGCGCGAGGAAGGTTCCCACTGTACTTTGCATCCTAATTGAGCAGCTGCAAAGTCAAGCGGCACAAAGGTGTGGCCGTCACTGATCACGGGAGGAACAGGTAGTTCTCCGGCGTTAGTTCCCCACAACGAATAAACTGTCCTTGACCCAATATCCAAAACCAAGCCGGAATCAATTGAAGATGGCGTTGGTGACCACGTAAGGATAGTGCCGTTTCCTCCAACGGCCACAAACCTGTCATCTCCAAAGGTTACACCGCTTAAGCCGCTGTATTTTCCTGATTGCGCAATACTCCAGATTTCCCCCGTTTCCGAAGACAGAATCGCATCTCCAGACAGTTGAAGGGGAGCACCATTTTGTCCACTGGAAGATACTGCCCCGCTTCCTACCGCCACAAACCACCCCCCACCGTAAGCCACGGCTGCTAGAAAACTCCTGTTGTAAGTCGGCTCATTTGTCCAGTTCACGCCGTCAGAAGAAATGAGAACGGTGCCGTAATCCCCAGTCACTACGTCGATATCTTTCCATAAGCCGCACCACGTAACTGATTGGATGTTGCAGAAGTCTCCATAGACCAGGTAAGAGCATCTTTTGACGCCAAAATGTCACCAGTTATGTCTAAATGCGTATTCCGGTTGAAAGTAGCCGGGCTGTACGATTTAAAGTAGCCGGCTTGTCCGGTGGAAAGCAGCCACCTTGTACGGTCCAAAGGAGCCGGGTAATCGGTTGGCCACGGAACTGTCGTTATAGGTATACCACGCTGGAAATTGGAATGCAAGTCTTAGGTCACAGAGATCACCTTCCTTGTGAGGGGTTCCTATCCCCCCCCCGGGGGGGGATAGAAAAGAAAGTTTACCTAATTCAGCCGTTTGAATACAGTTTAGGGATTATTTATGGCTATAGCTATGCCGTTCAACCTTTTAACGAGGGTTTGGGCTCTGCTAAAATTTGTTGCGCCCAGTGGATCAACACCTCCCGAGGGGTAGATCCAGTGCAGATGAAGGCTTGCTTTATGGCACCTCTCATTTTCGCTCGAAAATTAGTTGACAAGCCTGCATGTGTCAGGCGGCGGCCTTAACCAGCAGGGTGTCAGGCTTTTGCTGAACTTCCGGTTCCTCCGGGTGCCGCGGACCTTAGTCCGTCGGTCCAGTGGGCACACACCGGTCCGCCGCATAAGAGCTGAATGGGTGGGCTGCCAGCCCGCTTTCCCTTGGGGAACACGCGCGCGTTGTGCCGGAAGATGAGCAGATTCAGAAGATCCGGCGTCAAGCCCCGGTGGGCCGTGCATGCTTACGCAGAATGCTGTTGACGCATTCGACCAGGCTGCTGGCGCGATGCAGATACTCCAGGGAATCCCATATGGCATGGACTCCTTCAACTGGCATGTCGATGCCCCATCGTTCCCGGACCTCGTCGTCTGTTGCCGGCGGCTTTTCACCCAAGGCTTTACGGTTGTTCCACACCCACCCCACGAAGGATGTGGCCTCCTTGTCACGCTCCTCCCAAGGCTGCCATGCAGCTTCTAAATAAAGAGAAGAAGGATGTCAGCCCAGGTATCCGGTCAGGCAGATTATGCCCCGGCTTCCGGATGTCGTCGTCGGGAATGGTGCACCACAGTTCGGCTATGGCCGTCAAATCGTCCTGGGCCTGGGTACGAGTGCGGCGGCTGCCGTCGCTATGTAGTGGGGATAGGCTGCGGCGCCAGCCAGGGAGGCGGCTGTATCCGCAGATGTCTCCAACCGTTGTAGTTCATTTTCGGTGACAGGCTTTTTGGGGCGTCCCGGACCGGGGTGTGGATTGGTCTGATCTTCCAGACGAGCCCAGGCCGCTTCCTTCGCTGCGGCGGCCTTCCGAGCTTGTTTTTCGAGTTTACCGGCAATGCGCCTGGCATCCCTCTTGTAGATGGCCAGCTAAATTGTCACCGGTTTGGCCATGACAACGTTACCGGCCAAAGTGGCTCAGAATGTCAGTCGGAGCATTGCGAAGCCCTGGTGGGCGGAACAGGACCCATCAGACTACATCCCTCTCCAACCTTGGTTGGGAACTTTGTGCAAGGACGTTGCCAGAGCAATGACGGTAGGGCTCGAGGAGCAGGCACGAGCGGAAAAAACCTGCCCTTGTAGTATTCGCTATGGACGAACGTATCTGCCTTGAGCATGTTCCGGTTCATCTTCTGCCATGACCTGAACAAATACATTTACAATGCTTCCAGTTGCTCTCGTTCTTTAGTACTCGCCTTAACACCTCCTTACCCTAGATCACGGTAACATTATACGCCATATGCAGCATGATGTCAATAGGGTAGGGTTACCGTTCTATCCAGAGATTCGACCGTTGAGCAGTTGTTTTGCGAAAAAATTAAGGTGATTCATTAGTTTTATGCTCATTGAAACAAACGAGCCACCAATAATGGTTAATTGGTGGCGTCATATTAAAAGACCACGTAAACGTAAAAGATGTAGGTTTTGGCAAGTAATTGCTGTGTTTATAGCCACGTCCCTCCATGACATATCCACCCCGAGGGAAAAGGCATCCAGAGCCAGTCAGCACTCCTACTTCAGTTTTGGACATTTCTCTTGATCCAGGCATTCTTCCACTCTCCTTTCGGCGGGAGGTCATCGGGCGGCTGGTAAAACAGGAAGCGGCCTCTTCCTTTATAAGGAACCCCCTTAAGCAATCCCAGGCGATGCCACTGCCGAACGGTCTCTGAACTAATGCCCAGACTCTTCGCCGTTTCAGACGTGGTAAGAAGCCCACTTTCCCGGAGCCGCGTGTAGCGATCCTTCAATTCCATGGCGTCACAAGTCGGTTGGGTCTTGGAGGTTTGATATAGCCGGGTTTGCGGTCATGGAACATTGTGGGTGGAATCCCAATGTGGCTAACTCCATAGAAAAACAGATGACTAGGCAGGCCGAATGCTAGGTTTTATCTGCTTCCTATGATACAGTATAGACAAACCTAGTCTATACTGTATCATGGGTGTGACGTGTGTGGAGGAGGATCATGCGAGGCGACAGAGATCTTACCATGGACATTTTGAAACTTTTTCAACCCAGGTAGCTTCTGCCGATACCTCCTGCACGGCGTTAATCCCGTTTGCCGCGACTGGCTCCATCGAAAGGGGTACCTGCGCCACCCAACCGAATTTTGACGCATAGGAAATAGTTTGTCCATGTTTGGAAAAGTGTACATAGTGCCATTTATCTCCGTGGAGAGCGTCTCTTCAGCGGGCGGCCGAAGCGCTCTCACCCCGGCCCCGCTTGTCCCGCCCGTACGCCGGCATGCCCTGCAGAAAGTCCGCCAGGACGCTCCAATAGCGAAAATAGCTGGCCTCGCCACTCCGAAGGCGAGTCCGGGCAACCCAAGCCTGGGGACGCCCCCGGGATGCCTCCTCAAAGACCGGTTCCCTGTTCCCTCCGAAGCATTTCCTCAAGCCCGAAGGCGTTGGCAAAGGAGCCGGGTATTCAACCCGGCTCCTTTGCCATGTTGATCCTTCGTTGCTTAGAGCCCCATGTCCAGCGCCAGCACCTTGGCCGCCTGCGCCCTGGTTGCGGGCAGGCCCGGACCGAACATGCCGTTGGGTAACCCGTTGATTAACCCCTTAGCCACATCCACTGACAACGGCCCTTTGCCCCAGGTGGGGATAGTTGCGTCGTCCTTGAAAGTGAGAGTGACTCCGGTAACCCCGGCAAGCGTTCTCCCGACCATGGCCGCCATCTGGATGCGGTCGACCACGGAACCCGGTTGCAGCGTACCATCGGGATAACCGTTGATTATCCCCGCTTTCACCGCCGTGGCCAGGTAGGGCAGCTCCCACG